>CAMAUH010000194.1 GCA_945861365.1 Candidatus Kuenenia stuttgartensis | reverse complement strand
GGCCCCTGCTGTTCCACCAGCTGTGAACGCGGCGCGGCCGCGCAGAAACTTCTCGCGAGCACCGCGGTCGCCGACGAACATCGTCCCGATGCATCCGCGCGGTCGTGCAGCATCGTGGCTCCGGTTCGGCCTGTTGGCCGGGATCGCCGCCTGCGCGGCGACGCCGGTGGCACCAGCGGAAGCCGACCGCACGATCACCACGGCGGAAGCGCAGTTCGCGGCCAAGGACTACGAAGGCGCCGTGGACCTGCTCGAGCCCCTCGCTGAAGAAGCCTGCCCCAAACGCCTGCGCGACCGCCGCGACCTGGCGCTGGCGCGCACCTACGTCGCCCAGGGCGAACACTGGGAAGCCTTCAAGGTGCTGCGCTCGTTCCCGGACGACTACCCGCACAGTGAACTGCGGCCCGCCGCCGGCGAGCTGGTGTGGGAGATCGGCAAGTACCTCGCCGCCAGCGACGGCGGCTTCCTGTTCTTCTGGTCCGACCGCACCGGCGGCCGCGTCGCCCTCGAACACCTGATCACGCGGCATCCCGACAATCCGCACAACGGCGACGCGCTGCGCATCCTCGGTGACCTGGCCTTCGGCGACGAGGACTACGAACTCGCCCAGACGCGCTTCCGCGACCTGATGCTGAACCAGCCCGATGGCGAGTGGTTCGTCTACGCGCAGTACCGGTTCGCGATGAGCATCGTCGCCAGCCTCGAAGGCCCCGAGTACGACCTCGACCGCATGGAGCACGCGGTGCGCGAACTGCGCGCGTTCCTCACCACCGAGCCCGAGAACCCGCAGATCCTGCAATCGGCGCGCGAGGCCCTGGTGACGCTGCTCGAGTGGCGCATCGAACGGCACCTGCTGATCGCCGACTTCTATGCCACGGTCGGCAACCCGACCGGGCAGCGCTTGCACCTGACCCGCGCCGCCGCCGAGGAGTTCGCGACCACCACCCGCCATGCCGACGCGGTGCGCCTGCGCGATGCCATGGGCCCGGCTCCGGCGGATGCTCCCCCGGCAGGCAACTGACATGCACGGCACCCCTCGCAGCCTGCTCCTGGTCCTGCTGCTCGGCGGCTGCGGCTACACCGTCGGCACCGGACTGCACGAACGCGGCGTGCACACGGTGTCGCTCGAAGTGGTCGGCAACGACACCTACCGGCAGCGCCTCGAGGTCGAACTCGGCTCGGTGCTCGCGCGCGAGCTGCCGGTCTCCGCCGACCTCGAGCTCGCCGACCGCGGCCGCGCCGATGCCGTGCTGAGGGTGATGATCACCAACGCCGACGAGAACACGCTGGTGACCGGCAACGGCGAGCGGGTGACCGCCCCGGTGCTCGAGGGCGCCTTCGAAGGCCGCGTGACGATGCGCCTCGTCGGCCGCGCCGGCAACGTGCTGCTGGAACGCCGCATCCTCGATCGGACCGAGTTCCGTTCGCCGATCGGCGAGAACCTGACCTCGGCGCGGCTGGAACTGGTCGAGGACCTCGCGCGCAAGATCGTGTTGGCGCTCGGCAGCGACTTCTGAACGAACATGAACGGCACCCCCGCAAGCAAGGTCCCGCCGCTGGTCGGCGTCATCATGGGCTCGCGCTCCGACTGGGAGACGCTGCAGCACGCCAGCGCGACCCTCGATGAACTCGGCATCCCGCACGAGTGCCAGGTCGTCTCCGCCCACCGCACGCCCGATTGGCTGATGGAGTACGCCGGCACCGCCGAGGCGCGCGGCCTGCGGGTGCTGATCGCGGGCGCCGGCGGGGCCGCACACCTGCCAGGCATGGCGGCGAGCAAGACGGTGCTGCCGGTGTTCGGCGTGCCGATCGAGAACGGGGCCCTGCGCGGCCTCGATGCGCTGCTCGCGATCGTGCAGATGCCGGGTGGTGTGCCGGTCGGCACGCTGGCGATCGGCAAGGCCGGGGCCATCAATGCCGCTCTGCTGGCGGCGGCGGTGCTCGGCCTCGCCGACCCGCGCGTTCGCGAAGCGCTGCGCGCGCGCCGCGCCCGCATCACCGCCGAAGTGCTCGCCGACCGCGATCCGCGGCAGGGGAAGTCCTGATGCGCGTCGGCATCCTCGGCGGCGGCCAACTGGCCCGCATGCTGGTGCTCGCCGGCACCCCGCTCGGCCTGCGCTTCCGCTGCCTCGATCCATCGCCCGATGCCGTCGCCGGCCACGTCAGCGAACTGGTCGTCGGCGCCTTCGACGATCCCGCGGCGTTGCGCCAGCTCGCCGCGGGCGTCGACGTGATCACGTTCGAGTTCGAGAACGTGCCGGCGTCGACCACCGAGCTGCTGCTGCAGCACGCGACCGTTCGCCCGCACCCGCGCGCGCTGGCGATCGGCCAGGACCGCCTGCTCGAGAAGCAGCTGTTCGCGCGCATGGGCATGGGCACGGCCCCCTACCAGCCCGCCCACACGCTTCCCGAACTGCGCGCGGCGGTCGCCGCGATCGGCACGCCGTGCATCGTCAAGACGCGGCGCCTCGGCTACGACGGCCACGGCCAGGTGCGCCTGCGCGACGCCAGCGACCTCGACGCGGTGCTGGCGCGCACGCATGCAGAGCTGACCCGCGGCAACGACGGCGGGCTGATCGTCGAGGGCTTCGTGCCGTTCCAGCGCGAACTGTCGGTGCTGGCGGCGCGCGGGCTCGACGGCGCGATCGCGGTGTGGCCGCTGGTCGAGAACGTGCACGAGTCCGGCATCCTCGCGACGAGCCGGGCCCCGGCACCTGCCGTCGACGCGCCGCTGCAGCGCACCGCCACCGCGTTCATCACCGCCGTGCTGCAGGAGCTCGACTACATCGGCGTGCTGGCGATCGAGCTGTTCCAGCTCGGCGACACGCTGCTCGCCAACGAGATGGCGCCGCGCGTGCACAACTCCGGCCACTGGACGATCGAAGGCAGCGTCTGCTCGCAGTTCGAGAACCACCTGCGCGCGGTGCTGGGCTTGCCGCTCGGCAGCACGGCGATGGCCGGCGGCGGCCACGCGACGATGGTCAACTGCATCGGCGAACTGCCGCCGCGCACGGCGTCGCTGCATCTGCCCGGCGTGCACGTGCACGCGTATGGCAAGACGCCGCGGCCGGGCCGCAAGGTCGGGCATGCGACGGTCGTCGATGCCGACCGCGCGCGCGCCGACGCGATGGCGGCGGCGCTGCGCGCGCTGGGCCAGGCCAGGCCCGGCGAGTGGCCGCTCACGCGCTGATCGACACCCGATCGCGCGCGGGCGAGCTCACTTCTTGTCGCCTTCCTTCTTCTCTTCCTTCTTCTCGCCGTCCTTCTTGGCCTCGCCGGTGGCCGGCGCCGCCGCCTTGGGTGCCGCCGAGACCCACGTGCGCGTCATCTTGACGCCGACCGCGAGCATGCCGTTGTTCTCCTGGGTGCCCTTGGCTTCGAGCGCCTTCAGCGTCGGCATGCCGTCGACGACCTCGCCCCACACCGTGTGGCGGCCATCGAGCATCTTGGTCGGGCCGAACGTGATGAAGAACTGCGAGCCATCGGTGCCCGGACCGGCGTTGGCCATGCTGAGGATGCCGGGCTTGTCGTGGCTGCGCTTGCCGTCGAACTCGCCGGCGAACTTGTAGCCGGGGCCACCGCGACCGCTGCCGGTCGGGTCGCCGCCCTGGGCCATGAAGCCGGGGATGATGCGGTGGAAGACGACGCCGTCGAAGAAGCCGAGGCGCGCCAGGTAGATGCCGCTGGTGACGTGCTGCGGCGCGGTCTCGCTGTGGAAGCGGATCTTCAGCGCACCGACTTCGGTCTCGATGTGCCAGAAGTAGTCGGTGTTGGCGTCGAAGGCCTGCTTCGGCGGCTCGGACAGGGTCTGGCGCCACGACGGCACCTTCTTGTCGATGTTCTTGCTGGCGATGAACTTGTCGATCGCGGCGATGGTGGCGTCCTTGGCGGTCGCCGCGTCGTCCTTGGCCGGAGCCTGGGTCTCGGCGGTCTTCGTATCAGCCTTGGGCTTCTCGTCGTGTTGCGCCGGCAGCGCCGCGCACAGGCCGAGGAACGGAACACAGAGCAAACGCAGGGAAATCATGGCGCGGGATGATACGGAGCGGCTCGCCGGGTGCGAGGCTCAGCTGCCCGTCTGCCGCCGCAGCAGCGCCCGCTGCACGGTGAACGACCCGACCGCGCGCACGCCCTGGCCCGTCGCGGTGGCCTGCTCCGCAGCGAAGGCCTCCAGCGCGAACTCGATGCCCGCGGCCACCGCGCGGTAGCGCGTCACCAGCGTCTGCCCCTGCACCGAGAACACCGACACCAGCTCGTCATCGCGGCACAGCACCGCGAGCTCGATGCCGTTCTGTTCGTCGATGAGGTAGCGCCCGGCGGCCGCATCCGCGACGACCAGCCGGTAGTCGCGCACCTGCGCCGTGGCCCCTTCGCCGTAGTGCAGGGCGAAGCGCAGGCGATCCGCGACGCCGTCGATCGTCGCCACCTCGAGCCGCATCGGCACCTGCTGCACCCCGGCGGCGCCATGGCTGCGCATGGTGCCGCGGAAGTCGCCGAGGAACGGCACCAGTGCGGGCGGCAACCAGGCCGGCGCCGCCGGCGGCGGAACCACGCTGCAGGCGGCCAACGGTGCCAGCAGCAGCCAAGACGAACGCGGCCAGCGCATCATCGCCGCCCCGCAGCGGTCGGCCGCGCGACCTGCCGCAGGCGCAGCACCCGCACGCGGCGCGGCGAGGCCTCCAGCACTTCGAGCGACAGCGACGGCGCGATGTCGAACCGTTCGCCGACAACCGGCACCCGGTCCCCGGCCAGCTCCACGGCATAACCACCGATGGTGCGCGCATCGCCACGGGCAGGCAGTTCGACGTCCAGTTCGCGCTCGACGTCGTGCAGCGGCACGCCACCCAGCACGCGGAACACGCCGGCCGACTCGGCTTCGATCGGCCGCGGCGGCGCCGCGTCGTGCTCGTGGAAGATCTCGCCGACGAGTTCCTCGAGCAGGTCCTCGAGGGTCACGAGGCCGGCGATGCCACCGTGCTCGTCGACCACCATCGCCAGATGCAGACGCCGCTGCTGCAGTTCGCGCAGCGCCTGTTCGAGCGACATCGACTCGGGCAGGAAGAACGGCTCGCGCCGCAGCGCGCCGACGTCGACCGGCTTGTCGTCCCACAGGCACGCCAGCACGTCCTCGCGCAGCACATAGCCGGTCACCTCATCGATCGAGGTGCGGTACGTCGGCACCCGCCGATGGCCGTTCGCCAGCATCGCGGCGCGCAAGGTGGCGCTGTCGGCATTCTCCGCCACGGCATGCACGAAGCGCCGCGGCACCATCACGTCGGCGACGTGCAGTTGCGCGAACTCGAGCGCGCGCCCGACCAGGCGTCCGGTCGAGGCATCGATGCCGCCGCCGGCCTTCGCTTCGTCGACGAGGTGCTGCAGGTCTTCGCGCGACAGCTTGCCCTCGACGAAGTTCGTGCGATCACCGAACAAGCGCAGCACCAGGTTCGAGCTCACGGACAGCAGCCACACCACCGGCCGTGCACAGAAGCCGAGCCCCAGCATCGGCCGCGCCAGCGCCAGCGCGTAGCGGTCGGCGAAGCGCAGGGCGAGCGACTTCGGCACCAGTTCCCCGAACACGACGGACAGGTAGGTGACCAACGCGACCACCAGCACGAACGCGACCCGGGGAGCTGCTTCGCCGAGTCCGACCTCGCGCAGCCATGGCTCGATGGCGGCCGACAACGTGGCGCCGCCGTAGGCACCGGCGATCGCCGAGACCAGGGTGATGCCGATCTGCACCGTGGCGAGGAATCGCTCCGGATCGGCCCGCAGCCGCAGCGCCGCCCGCGCCCGCTCGCTGCCCTGTTCGGCGGCCTGCTCCAGCCGACCGCGGCGCGCCGTCACGACGGCCATCTCGGCGCCGGCGAGCACGCCGCCGCACAGCACCAGCAGCAGGATCATCGCCAGCTCGAACACGGACCGATCAGCTCGGCTCGAGCGGTGCCAGCTTCGCCGCCGGCGTTGCAGGCTGGATCACCGGCCCCAGTTCGCGGCCGTACTGCAGCCAATGCAGGATGCGGGCGACGCGATGGTAGTACTGGTGGTGCGCGATCACCTCGGCGTGGCCCGCGGCCGCGATGCGGCGGCGATCGGCGTCGCGCGGCAGCCACTCGCGGATCTTCGCCAGCGCGTCCGCATCGTCGTGGTACCAGACGAGGTGCTCACCGTTGCCGAACACGTTCTCGAGGCGCGGCACGTAGTGCGTCAGGTGGAACGCGCCGCACGCCATCGTCAGGAAGGTGCGGTTGCTGAAGTAGTACTCGTCCTCGTTGACCTCGTTGACGCCGAGCACGATGCGCGACGACGCACAGATGCGCGCGTACTCGGTGTTGTTGACGGGGCCGTTCACGCGCAGCCCGCGCTGCGCGTCGCGCCAGCGATCCCAGTGCAGACCGAACACCTCGGTGTCGAAGTGCTGCGCGATCTCGGCCAGGAACGCGACCCGCTGGCCGCGCCGCCCCGGCCCACCGATGAACGCCACGTCGCGCACCGGCTGCTGCGGCGCCGCCGGCGCATGGAAGCGCGGCGAGAAGCCGCTCATCAGGAACGCCATGTTGTCGAGCCCGCGCTCGCGCAACCAACCGAAGCGCGCCGGATTGCTCATCGCCAGCACGTCGGCGTGCGCGAAGTAGTCGACGATGGAGCCATCGAGCGTCTCGAGCGCTTCTTCGCACCAGATCACGATGCGCGCTTCGCGATGGAACTCGGCGGCCAGCAACTGGGGCAGGTCGCGGAAGAACACGAACACCGTGTCCGGGCGGAAACGGCGGAACTCGGCGCGCGCGATGCGATGGGCGAGGCCGCGGCCGAGCCATCGACGCAGCGTGACGAGGTTGCGCCACCGCACCTCGACACCGTGCCGCTGCAGCGCGTCGACGAGGCCGCCGGTGCAACGGGTGCGCGACATGTTCTTGCCGAAGAACATCACGCGCCGCACCGGACCGAGCCGGTCCTGCAGACCGCCGCTCGCCGCGCGCGGCAGCACCACCACCGGTTCGCCGCCAGCGGGCGCGTGGCTCGCACGATTGGACGCGCCCTGGCCAGATGCAGAGTCAGGTTGGGTCACTTGGTCTCCGCATGTCGCCCACGAGCGCTTGTCACGACCCGGCCCCATCCAGCCAACGCAGCCTGCGCCTCAGCCTGGATCCGTTCGTCACTCGCCGCGGGAACATACAAGGCGCCGCCACCACCAAGCCACCACCACTTCTGTGCGTAGCCGCGGAAGAACAAGGCCCGATCACCGGCCAGCTGCAGCGCCCGCTGCCCCAACCAGGCCTGCCGCGCCCGTGCGCCGAACGGCACCCAACGGCCATCAGCCAGGCCTTCCCGCAGCCGATGTTCGACACCCCACCAGCGCAACCGCCACGTGAACTCGGTGCCGTCCTGCAGGCAGCGGTACAGCCGACCGTTCGCGTAGCGTGCCCGCTCGGCAGCCGCCCGCGACAACGCCGGCGCGACTTCCGCCGCGGCCAGCAGGCCAGCGCGCTGCAGTGCGGCACCGTGGGCGGGCTGCGGTTCGACCACGTCGCGCAGCAGCCGCGCCGCCGCCGCCGTGGCCACCCGCCGATCCGCGGTCAGGTCGCCACCGCGGGCCACTACCGACTGCAGGTCGAGCACGGCGAGCTCCCCCGTCCGCAAACGCAGGAAGTTCCCGCCATGCAGGTCGCGATGCTCGATGCCGGCCCGCAGCAGCCGCACGGTAAGCGCCGCCTGGTCGTGCAGGAGCTGCAGCGAATCGGCGTCCTGCTC
>CAMAUH010000193.1 GCA_945861365.1 Candidatus Kuenenia stuttgartensis | reverse complement strand
CGTTCGGGCGCCGAGTCGACGGCGTGCCCCTGCAGTTGCTGCGCGTCGCCGCGCGTGACGGAAGGCGACGCAACGCGGCCATCCGAACATCCTCCGAACGGAACTTGCAACGAGACCATCTTCACGCCAATATCTGCCGAATCATTCTCGCCCCCCTGGCCAGCGCATGACCAATTCGAAGCAGCCGAAGCCCGGCGTGTTGCCCTTCCGCCAGAGAGGCGGCAAGCGGGCAGGTGCAGGCAGGAAGCCCAAGGGTGACCAGGCCGGTGTCAGCCACGGTCCGCGAGCGTTGCTGGCGGCGCGCTTCCCGGCCCACGTGACCCTCAAGCTGCGGCGCGGCCTGCCGCGGCTGCGCAGCCGTCCCGAGTACCAGGCGCTGCTCGCCGCGTTCGCCGGCGGCTGCGACCGCGGCGGCTTCCGGCTGACGCACTACGCGGTGCTCAACGACCATCTGCACCTGCTCGTCGAAGCGACCGACCGGGCGACCCTGTCGCGCGGCCTGCAGGGCCTCGCGATCCGGATCGCCAAGGCGCTGAACCGCTTGTGGCGCCGGCGCGGCAGCGTGTTCGCCGACCGCTACCACGACCGCATCCTGAAGACGCCGCGCGAGGTCCGCAATGCGCTGCGCTACGTGCTCGCGAACGGCAAGAAGCACGCGGCCGCAGGCCGCGAGGTCGCGGTCCCCCAGGCCATCGACACCTTCACGTCCGCACCCTGGTTCGACGGCTTCCGCGAAGCCCTGACGGTTCGCGGCATCGAGACCCTGCCACGCCCCGTCACGGACGCCCACACGTGGATGCTGACGATCGGCTGGCGGCGGCACGGGCTGCTGTCGGTGCACGAGCTGCCGGCGACCGGCTGACCGCGCGCACCGCCATCGCGCAGATCCACAGCAAGTCCGGCACGCCCGAGCCGGCGAAGAAGTAGCGGCCTGCCGCGGCGCACCTCGCTACCGTGCGCGCCCGTGGAGTTGATCCCGTTCGCGTTCGCCGGCTTCGTGATCCTCGCGATCGCGTTCGGCATCTACGGCTGGCAGCAGGCGAAGCAGCGCCGCGAAGCGCTCCGCGCGCTCGCGCACGAACTCGGCCTGCGCTTCAGCCCGGACGAAGACCACCGCCACGACGACCGCTACCGGCAGTTCGCGTGCTTCCAGCGCGGCCATTCGCGCTACGCCTACAACATGCTGCGCGGCGACACCGAACTGTTCGAGCGCCCGTGCCGCGTGCTCGCCGGCGACTTCCACTACAAGACCGACGACGCCGACGGCAAGGGCACCACGACCCACACCTTCAGCTTCCTGCTCGTGCACCCGCCGTGGCCGAGCCCGACGCTGCTGGTGCGCCCCGAAGGCCTGCTCGACAAGCTCGCCGGCGTCGTCGGCGTCGACGACATCGACTTCGAGAGCGACGAGTTCAGCAAGCGCTTCTGGGTCAAGTCGACCGACAAGCGCTTCGCCTACGACGTGCTGCACCCGCGCATGATGGAGTTCCTGTTGGCGGAACGGCCGCCGGTGCTCGAACTCGAAGACGGCGCACTGTGCATCAGCGACGGCAGCGCGGACTGGCGACCGGAGACCTTCCGCGCCCGTTTCGAATTCCTGCGCCGCTTCGCCGCACTGTGGCCGCGCCACCTGCTGCAGGACCTGGAGAAGTGATGGAACCCGCACTGATCGTCGTCGCCGTCGTCGTTCTGTTGCCGCTGGTCTGGTGGATCGTCACCTACAACCGCTGCGTGCGGCTCAAGCACACCGTCAAGGAGAGCTGGTCCGACATCGACGTCGAACTGAAGCGCCGCTACGAGCTGATCCCCAACCTCGTCGCCACCGTGAAGGGCTACGCGAAGCACGAGGCCGAAGTGCTCGAGCGCGTCGTGCAGCTGCGCAATTCCGCGATGGCGAACCACGGCAGTGCCGCCAGCCAGGCCAAGGACGAGAACGCGCTGCTGCTCGGCCTGCGCTCGGTGTTCGCGGTCGCCGAGGGCTACCCGCAGCTGAAGAGCGACGCCAACTTCCGCGCGCTGCAGGACGAACTCGCGGTGACCGAGGACCGCATCGCCGCCGCGCGCCGTTTCTTCAACGGCAACGTGCGCGAGATGCGCAACCTGCGCGAGTCGTTCCCGAGCAGCCTGGTCGCGTCGGCGATGGGCCTCGAGGAACCGACGTTCTTCGAACTCGACGACCAGAACGAGCGCGTCGTGCCACGCGTCGATCTGGGCGCGCGCGGCTGACCGACGGCCCGTTCCCGTCCAGTCCGCCGCGCCGCAACGGTGGCCGCCGGGGCTACGAGCCTTGCAAAGGCCAGCTACGCTGCCGACCCTGCTCCGCACCATGCGCCGCTCCACCTCGCCTGCGGGCGCGCGATTCGCGCGCACCGCGTTGCTCGCCACCACGCTCGCCGCGGCCGTCGCGACCCAGACCGCACAGCAGGTGGCGCTGCAGGTGAACGCCACCGCGACGAGCAACCCGCCGACGCTGTCGTTCAGCTGGCCGCTCGACACCACCGCGGTCAGCTACACCGTGGCGCGGCGCCTGGTCGGCGCCACCAGCTGGGGCACCTCGACGACGATCCCCGGCGGCGGTGCGATCACCGGCTACGTCGACAACACGATCGTGTCGGGCTGGCGCTGGGAGTACTGGTTCACCAAGAACGGCGGCATCAGCGCGCGCGGCGTCCTGACCGCCGGCGTCGAGTGCAACCCGCTCGAGAACCGCGGCAAGCTGGTGCTGCTGGTCGACGACACGCAGGCCGCTGCGCTCGCCACGCGCATCGATCGCCTCGTCGGCGATCTGGTCGGCGACGGCTGGAGGGTGCTGCGCCACGACGTGTCGCGCACGCAATCGGTGGCCAGCGTGAAGGCGCTGATCGCGGCCGACGTCGCCGCCAATCCGTACCCGAACCTGGTGACCGCGGTGTTCCTGCTCGGCCACGTGCCGGTGCCGTACTCGGGCCAGATCGCGCCGGACGGCCATCCCGACCACGTCGGCGCATGGCCCGCCGACTGCTTCTACGGCGAGCTGAACGGCCCGTGGACCGACAACCTGACCAACACCACGTCGCCGTCGCGACCGGCGAACTGGAACGTGCCCGGCGACGGCAAGTTCGACCAGAGCGCGCTGCCGAGCGATGTCGACCTGATGGTCGGCCGCGTCGACTTCGCCGACATGCCGTCGTTCCCGCAGGGCGAGACCGCGCTGCTGCAGCAGTATCTCGACAAGGACCACGACTACCGCCACAAGGTCTTCGCCGTCGACCAGCGCTGCGTCATCGACGACAACTTCGGCTACTTCAGCGGCGAAGCGTTCGCGGCGTCGGGCTGGCGCAACGGTTCGACGCTGGTCGGCACCAACAACGTCGTCGCCGCCGACTACTTCACGACGCTGAACACGACCAGCGGCAACGGCTACGCGTGGTCGTACGGCTGCGGCGGCGGCTGGTACCAGGGTGCCGGCGGCGTCGGCTCCACCATCGACTTCACGACCAGCACGAACCGCTCGGTGTTCACGATGCTGTTCGGCAGCTACTTCGGTGACTGGGACTCGACCGACAACTTCCTGCGCGCGCCGCTGTGCTCGGGCTGGACGCTGACCAACGCGTGGGCCGGCCGGCCGCACTGGTCGTTCCATCCGATGGGCATGGGCGAGGTGATCGGTGCTGGCGTCAAGCTGAGCCAGAACGACACGCTCGCCGGCGGCTTCGGCGGCCGCCAGGTGCACGTCGCCCTGATGGGTGATCCGACGCTGCGCCAGCACATCATCAGCCCGCCGAGTGGTGTCCTGGTCGCCGACCAGTGGCCGCAGGCGACGGTGAGCTGGACCGCCTCGAACGACGCGGTCGCTGGCTACCACGTCTACCGCGCCCCTTCGCCGAGCGGCCCGTTCACGCGGCGGACCACGACGGCGGTCGTCGGCACGGCGTGGCTCGACACCGCACCGATCCAGGGCGACGCGACCTACATGGTGCGCGCGCTGCGCCTCGAGACGACGCCGAGCGGCAGCTACTGGAACCTCAGCCAAGGCGCGTTCGCGACCACGTTCCTGCCCCAGGTCGCCGCCGCGCACGCCAGCTACGGCACCGGCTGCTACACGATCAGCGATTCGCTGTACCAGGCCCACGCGACACCCGCCGCCGCGAGTGCCGCACTCGACGGCACGATGCTGGTGCTGACGCCGACGGCGAACGGTGCCAGCTACACCGCATCGCGCGCGCCGGCCGCGTTCGTAGCGCCGAGCCCGGGCGCTGCGGTGCTGGCGCTCGGTGACGACGACGCCATCGCGGTGCCGCTCGCAGCACCGTTCGCACTGCCCGGCGGTTCGACCAGCGCGCTGCAGGTCTACGGCAACGGCATCGTCGCCAGCGCGCCGTTGGCGATGACGCTGGCGCAGTCGGCGACGCCGAGCCCGTCGACGCTGCTCGGCGAACTCGCCGGCGCCTGGTACGCGTGGCACGACTTCGACCCGAGCGAACCCGGATCCGGCACGATCACCACCGAAGAAGGGAACGGCGTGCGCTACGTGACGTGGAACGGCGTCGAGAGTCATCCGTCGGCGGTCGCGAACCCGAGCACGCTGCAGTTCCAGTTCGAACTCGCCACCGGCGTCGTGCGCATCGTCTGCAGCAGCCTCGGCAATCTCGGCAGCGACCCGTTCCTGTTCGGCTGGTCGCCGGGCGGTGCCTCGGTCGACGCCGGCCCGACCGACCTCACCACCGCGCTGCCGCTGCTGATCCCGGCGCAGAACGCGCTGCCGCTGGCGCTGGCTGCGAACCCGGCGCCGATCTCGACGCCGACCGCGGGCACGCTGGTCACCTACACCGTCGCCAACGTGCCGGAAACGGTGCCGGGCAGCGGCGTGCGGCTGGCGGTCGTCGGGCTCAGCCTCAACCAGGACGTCGCCGGCACCTCGCTCGCCTACCTGGGCATGCCGGGTTGCTGGCTCGGAATCGGGTCGCTCGACGTGCCGGTCCTGTGCGTTGGCACCGGGCCTTCGCTGACGGCAGCGCTCGACCTCGCCGCCGGCATCCCGCCAGGAGCGCGTTTTTTCGCCACGGCGATCGCCTTCGTGCAATCCTTCAGCCTGCCGAACAGCCTCAACGCCTACGGTGCCGTGACCAGCAACGGCATCGCCAGCATCATCGGCCGCTTCTGACATGCGCTCCCGCTGCCAGTCCATGCTCGCCCGCTGCGCCCTGTCGCTCGCCTTGGCACTCGGCTGCGCCTCCGCGCAGTCCCCGCAGCAGGCGGCGATCCAGCTCAGTGCGACGGTGGCGAGCAATCCCGCGGCGATCACGTTCACGTGGCTGCCGGACGGCAACGCGACCAGCTACGAAGTCGCGCGCCGGCTGGCCGGCAGCACCACCTGGGGACCGCCCACGCCGATTCCGGGCGGCGCGTCGGCGACGACCTGGACCGACTCCAACGTGCAGGTCGGCACGCGCTACGAGTACTGGTTCAGCAAGACCGGCAACCCGAACGGCCGCGGCTTCATCCAGTCCGGCATCGCGATCCCCGCAGTACACGACCGCGGCGCCGTGATCCTGTTCGTCGATGCGGCGCAGATCCCGAGCCTCGGCTCGCGCCTCGACCGCCTCGTCACCGACCTCGTCGGCGACGGCTGGACCGTGCTGCGGCACGACGTGCAGACCGGCACGTCGATCGCGAGCATCAAGGCGCTCGTCATCGCCGAGGCGATCGCCAACGGCAATGCACTGAAGGCAGTGTTCCTGCTCGGCCACCTGCCGGTGCCGTACTCGGGCAACATCGATCCGGACACGCATCTGGACCACCAGGGCGCCTGGCCGGCGGACCTCTACTACGGCGAACGCCACGGCCCGTGGACCGACACGACGGTCAACACCACCACCGCTGCGCGCAGCGCGAACTGGAACGTGCCCGGCGACGGCCGCTTCGACCAGAGCAGGCTGCCGAGCGATGTCGACTTCGCGGTCGGCCGCGTCGACCTCGCCAACCTGCCGATGTTCGCCGCCAGCGAGAGCGCGCTGCTGCAGCAGTACCTCGACAAGAACCACCAGTATCGCCACAAGATCATCGCGCCGAATCCGCGCGCCGTGGTCGACGACAACTTCGGCGCGATCTTCGACGACTTCCCCGCCGCATCGGGCTGGCGTTCGTTCGCGCCGCTGGTCGGCGCCGCGAACGTGACCGCCGGGGACTACTTCACCGCGCTCGGGGATGTCGCCGGCAACGGCTACCAGTTCTCGTACGGCTGTGGTCCGGGCAGCTACACCAGCTCGCAAGGGATCGGCAGCACCGCCAACTTCACCGTGTCGCCCAACCGCGGCGTGTTCACGCTGCTGTTCGGCAGCTACTTCGGCGACTGGGACACGACCGACAACTTCCTGCGCGCGCCGCTGGCGTCGGGCTGGACGCTGGCGAGCATGTGGGCCGGCCGCCCGCAGTGGTCGCTGCACCCGCTCGGCCTCGGCGAGACGATCGGCACCTGCGCGAAGACCACGCAGAACGACCTCGCGATCGCCGGCCTGCCGACTGGGCGCTCGGTGCACGCGGCGCTGATGGGCGATCCGACGCTGCGCCAGCACGTGGTCGCGCCGTCGCTCGGCGTCGCGATCATCGACCAGTGGCCGCAAGCGGTGGTCACGTGGAACGCGTCGGGCGACGTGCACTCCGGCTACTTCATCTACCGCGCCAGCGATCCCCTCGGCCCGTTCACGCTGCTCAACAGCACGCCGCTGGCCAGCACGCTGTTCCTCGACCCGTCGCCGCCGGCCGGCCCGACGACCTACATGGTGCGCGCGGCGCGGCTCGAGACGACGCCGAGCGGCACCTACTGGAACCTGAGCCAAGGCGATTTCGCGACCACGTTCCTGCCGCAGACCGCCGCCGCGCACAACAGCTTCGGCGCCGGCTGCTACACGATCGGCGATTCGCTGTACCAGCGCTTCGCCACGCCAGCGGCGGCCAACGCCGCGCTGGCCGGGACGGCCCTGGTGCTGACGCCGAACGGTTCCTCCTACGTCGCTTCGCGCGCCAACGCCGCATTCGTGCTGCCGACCGGTACGGCGACCTCGCTGTTGCTCGGCGACGATGACGTGGCCACGGTGCCGCTGGCGCAGCCGTTGGCGTTCCCGGGCGGCACGACCTCGGCCCTGCAGGTCTACAGCAACGGCATCGTCGCCAGCGCGCCGCTGGCGATGACGCTGGCGCAATCGGCGACACCGGACCTCGGCGCCATGCTCGGCGAGATCGCCGCGGCCTGGTACGCGTGGCACGACTTCGATCCGAGCGAAGTGGGCTCCGGCGCGATCTCCAGCGAGCAGATCGGCAGCGTGCACTACGTGACGTGGAACGGCGTCGAGAGCGCGCCGGCCGGCAGCAACCCGAGCACGCTGCAGTTCCAGTTCGACCTCGCGACCGGCGTCGTGCGCATCGTCTGTGCGAACCTCGCCACCACGGGCAGCGACCCGTTCCTGTTCGGCTGGTCGCCCGGCGGCGCGTCCCTCGACGCCGGCCCGACCGACCTGGTGAACGGCCTGCCGCTGTCGATCCCTGCCAGCAACTCGCTGCCGCTGCAGCTCAGCGCTTCACCGCCGCCGGTGTCGACGCCGAGTGCCGGCACGCTGATCACCTACACCGCCGAGCAGGTGCCCGAAGCGGCGCCCGGCAGCGGCGTGCGCTTCGGCGTCGTCATCATCGGCCTCGCGGCGATCCCGTTCGGGCTGCCGCTGTCGTTCGCGAACATGCCCGGCTGCTCGCTCTACGTCGACCAGCAGGTCAC
>CAMAUH010000192.1 GCA_945861365.1 Candidatus Kuenenia stuttgartensis | reverse complement strand
TCGCACAGCCACGGCTCGCCGTCGAGCTGCACGCGCACGAACATGTGCGTGCGCGGCGGCGTGAAGTCGCGCGGCCGCTGCAGCCGCACGCGCGCGCTCAGCGGCGTGGCGTCGTAGCCGAGCCCCTGCAGCACGGCGAGCAGCAGCGCGTTCTGCTCGAAGCAGTAGCCGCCGCGGCGGGCCTGTACGAGCTTCTGTTCGATGGCGCGCAGGTCCAGGTCGATGCGCTTGCCGAGCAGCACGTCGAGGTTCTCGAACGGGATCGCCTGCACGTGTGCCAGCACGATCGCGCGCAGCGTCGCCAGCGTCGGTGCGCGGTCGCCGCGGTGGCCGATGCGGGCGCAGTAGGCATCCAGGTCGGGTTCGTGCTCCACGGCGTCAGAAGGTGCCGAGCAGGACCTGCACGAAGTTGGCGATCGGCGCCGCTTCGCGGGCATCTTCGATCGCGCGCGACACCTGCGTCAGGATGCGGCGGAAGCGCACCGCCATGTCCTTGTCGTTGATCAGCGCGCCGATCAGCCCCTCGTTGCGCGTCAGCCGGTCGGTGACATCGCGCAGGTTGGCGATCGTCATGCGCAGGTTCTCGGCGCTGGCCGGGTCGCTGGTCAGCGTGCCGAAGATGCCGGCACTGGGGTCGACCGCGCGCGCCATCAGCGTGTCGAGATTGGCCACCAGCGAGGCGAACTGCTGCGCCAGCGCCTCGTCGGCGACGATGCGGCCGAGCATGCCCTTGCCCTGGCTGGCGTTGCCGACCATCGTCTGCAGGTTCGCGATGAGCGTCTGCACGTTCATCGCCGTCTCCTTGTCGTTCAGCAGCACGCCGAGCATGCCGTCCGTGGTCAGCAGCCGGTCGCTGATCGAGCGCAGGTTGGCGACGAGGTTGCGCGCGTTGTCGCCGGTCTCGGCGTTGACGATCAGCTGGCCGATCGCGCCCTTGCCCTCGTTGACGGCGGTGAAGATGTCCTGCAGTTGGCGAACGGACTCGACGAGCCGGTCGTGCAGTTCGCTGTCGTTGACGAGCTTCGCGATGGTGCCGCCGCCTTCCTTCATGACCAGGCGCGAAGTCAGTTCGCGGAGGTTGGCGAGCGTGCCGTTGAGGTTCTCGCCGACCGCGCCCTCGCCCTTGGCGATGTTGCCGATCTGCTCGAAGGCGTTGGGCTCCACTTCACCGATCCACTCGGTGGCGTCGGGCAGCAGTGGGCCGCCGGGAGGGCCCGGATCGATGTAGATGATCTTGGCGCCGAGCACGCCCTCGCTGCGCACCATGATCGAGTACTTCTCGCGCAGCGGGATGCGCTCTTGCAGCAGCAGCTCCATCAGCACGGGGCGCTTCGCCCGTTCGAAGTCGATGTCGATCGCGTGCACCTTGCCGATCTTCTTGCCGAGCACCATCACGTTGGTGCCGACCGCACAGCTGCCGGCCTGGTCGAACCAGACCTTCAGCCGCGCGCCGTCGACGGCGATGTCGGTCAGGTTGACCGTGGCCCAGAGCAGGAAGCCCAGCGTGCCGAAGAACACGAGGCCGAGCAGAGTGTCGCGGCGGATGCGGTCCATGATGGGAGCTGGTTCAGTCGGCGCCGCCGCCGAGGAAGGCGCGGGCCAGGGGATGGTCGCTGTGCACCATCTCGTCGACGGTGCCGGTCACGGCGAGCTTGCCGTTCTCGAGGATGCCGATGCGGTCGCCGCATTGCGTCGCGCAGGCGCGCGAGTGGGTGACGATGAGGCCGGTGACGCCGAGGCGGTTGCGCACCTCGATGATCAGCTCGTGGATCTCGTGGCTGATGATCGGGTCGAGGCCGGCGTTCGGCTCGTCGTAGAGCACGTACTCGGGGTTGGTGACGAGTGCGCGCGCGAGGCCGGCACGCAGCTTCATGCCGCCCGAGATGCTGGGTGGGAACTGGGCCGCGGCGTGGTCGAGCTTGACGACGCGCAGCGCCTGGTGGACGCGGTCGTCGAGTTCGCTCTTGGGCAGCCGCGAATGCTCGCGCAACGGCAACGCGACGTTGTCGGCGACGGTCAGCCAGTTGATCAGGGCGCCGTTCTGGAACAGGTAGCCCATGCGCTTGCGCAGCGCCATCAGCTGCGCGCGGTCCATCGCCGGCACGTTCTGGCCGTCGACGGTCACGGTGCCCTGGTCGGGCTTCATGATGCCGATCACGTGGCGCAGCGTGACGCTCTTGCCGCTGCCGGACGGGCCCATCAGGACGAAGTTCATGCCCTTCGGCACGGTCAGCGTCAGCCCGGCCAGGATCTGGCGGGTGCCGAGCTGCTTGTAGACGTCGCGCAGTTCGATCATCCGGCGAGGAAGTAGAAGAACCAGGTCACCACGAAGCCGAGCACGATGATCAGCAGCACCGAGTTGCGCACCGCGGTCTGCACCGCGAGGCCGACGCCGAGTGCGCCGCCGCTGGCGCGCAGACCGGCTGCGCAGCTGACCGTCGCGATGGCGATGCCGAACAGGAACGACTTCAGCAGGCCGACGTAGACCTCCTTCGGCAGCAGCATGCCGGACGAAGTGAGGGCTTCGCGCGCACTGAGCCAGTAGAGCGTCGGTGACACGCCGAGGTTGCTCTCGGCGATCACGCTGCCGCCGTAGATGCCGATCAGGTTCGACAGCACGGTCAGCAGCGGGCACATCACGGCCAGCGCCACGACGCGCGGCAGCACCAGGTAGTCGACCGGGTCGACCGACATCACCTCGAGCGCCGCCACCTCGTCGCTGACCTGCATCGTGCCGAGTTCGGCCGCGATCGACGAACCGACCGTCGCAGCAAGGATGACGCCGGTGATGAACGGTCCCATCTCACGGCACATCGACAGCGCGGTGATCGTGCCGAGCACGGTGGTGTCGCCGAAGCGCCGCAGTTCGATGCCGGTCTGCATCGCCAGGATCGCGCCGGCGAACGCGGCGACCACCATCGTCACCGGCAGCGAGCGCACACCGGCGTTGAACGCGGTGTCGAGCATGAAACGGGTGCGGCGGCGCAGGCGCGGCAGGTTGCGCAGCGTGCGAACCAACAGGTCGCAGACGTAGCCGGCTCCGTCCACCCGGGTGGTCAGGAAGTGGCCGATGTGGGCGAGCGGGTTCATTGGCCAGCGGTCACGTTGTCTCGGCCCATCACGTTGTCTCGGCCCATGGGGATCGGCAGGAACTGCAGCAGGCGCAGCGTGCGCACGCCATCGGGATCCCGCTCGTAGTTGAACAGCAGCGGCACGCTGCACGAGGCGCCGTCGGCGCGTTCCCGTTCGCTGTAGAGGCGCGCGACGAGGTCGAGCCCGTGGTCGTCGCGGGCGCGGTGCACGCCGCGCACGAATTCCCAGATCCAGCCGTAGGCCTCCTGGATGCCGTAGGCGAGGCCGCCGCGGTCGGGCCACGGCGACGGCACGCTCCAGTCACCGAGGGCGGGCTTGCCGTCCGGGTCGTGCAGGATGTTGGAGTGGGCGAGCGGCCAGGCCTTCCAGTAGCGGTCGGCCTTGCCGTCCTTCTGCTCGATGACGATGCGCCAGAAGAACGGCAGCACCCACTGCTGGCGGGTGAACCCGTCCGGATCGTCGTACTGGCGCCACCAGACCAGGGGCCATGCGAACGTCCACGCGCGTTGGTCGTCGCTGGTGACGTGGCTGGTGAACGGCCACAGCCACCACTGCGTCAGGTTCTCGGTGCGGTTCCAGTGGTACCTGAAGAACGGCCACAGCACGTTCAGCGTCGTGAAGTGGTCGCGTTTGGCCGTCCACTGGAAGAATGGCCACAGCACGTGCCACCCGGTGACGTCGCTGCCGCTGCGCCAGCCGAAGAACGGCCAGAACGACCACGCGTGCACCGGGCCGCTGGCGGTGTCCTCGTTCTCGGTGCTCCACGTGAAGAACGGCCACAGCACGAACCGGCGGTCGTACTTGCCGGCCTCGATGTCGTGGCCGTACAGCGGTGCGATGCGGAACCAGCTGTGCGTGCCTTCGGCGCAGGTCGAGAAGGCGACCAGTGGCCACGGCGCGAGGTGGTGGCGATGCCCGCCCTTGTCGACGCTGACGTAGAACGGGAACAGCAGCGTGCGGAAGCGGCTGTAGGTCAGGAAGTCCGGGATGTCGGCGAAGAAGGGCAGGAAGGCGAAGTAGTTCTCGCGGCCGTCGCTGGTGTGCCCGCCCCACAGGAACGGGAACGCCGCGTACCAGTCGACGTCGCGTTCGCCGTCGTCGTTGACGCGCGACCGCCAACTCCACAGCGGGAACAGCCGGTGCGACGTCTGCTCCGGGTAGGTGCGCACGCGGCCGAGCGGCCACAGGAACTGGTGTTCGGTGGCTTCCTGTTCCGGCTCGGTCAGGTGGCGGTACAGCGGCCGGATCCGGAAGTCGTCACCGCCCTCGGGGGTGCGCTCGTAGTGCAGCAGTGGCCAGATGCAGTCCCACTCGAGCACGTTGCCATCCCCGTCGCAGCGGTGGAACCACACCGGCGACAGGTTCAGTTCGCGCGGCATCAGCGTGCAGCCGCTGGTCAGCGTCAGCAGGCAGGCGACGAAGACGGAGCGAAGCGCCATGCAGTGCGAAGGAGGATAGCCAGCGATCGTCGGAACTCGCATGCACGAAAGTGCCGCGCTTGCGCAACGGGGCGGCCAAAGCGCACACGCTTCGGCCGGCGCTGCGCGCGCTTTCACCGCGCCGGCTGGCTTCGTATACCGTCGCCATGGTTCGAACCATGTCCGGTGTCCAGCCGACCGGCAACCTGCACATCGGCAACTACCTCGGCGCGCTCGTGAACTGGGTCGAACTGCAGAAGCACTACGAAGCGTTCTTCTGCGTCGTCGACCTGCACGCCCTGACGCAGCGGCCGGATCCGGCCGCGCTGCAGCGCGCGGTGCGCGAGGTGGCGATCGGTGTGCTGGCGAGTGGCGTCGATCCCGACAAGTCGACCGTGTTCGTGCAATCCCACGTGCCGCAGCACAGCGAGCTCGGCTGGATCCTGACCTGCCTGACCCCGCTCGGCGACCTGAACCGCATGACGCAGTTCAAGGACAAGAGCGTGCAGCAGCCGGAGAACATCAACGCCGGGTTGTTCACCTACCCGATCCTGCAGACCGCCGACATTGCGCTGTATCGCGCGGAGCGCGTGCCGGTCGGCGAGGACCAGGAGCAGCACCTCGAGCTCGCGCGCGAGACCCTGCGACGGTTCAACTTCGTGTACGGGGAGACGTTCCCCGACCCGCAGACCGTGAAGAGCCAGGCGCCGCGGGTGATCGGGCTCGATGGCCAGGCCAAGATGTCGAAGTCGAAGGGCAACGAGCTCGGCCTGTTCGAGACCGACGAAGAGACGCTGGCGAAGCTGCGCGCGGCGAAGACCGATCCGGCGCGCCTTCGCAAGTCCGACAAGGGCACGCCCGAGGTGTGCAACATCTTCAGCTACCACGGCTTCTTCACGCCGGCCGCGCAGCGCGAGGAGATCGCGGCGGGCTGCCGTTCGGCCCAACTCGGCTGTGTCGACTGCAAGAAGATGCTGGCGGCCCACCTCGAGGCGGTGAAGGCGCCGATCCGCGAACGCGCCACGGCGCTGCGCGAACATCCGGCTCGCCTCGACGAGATCCTGGCCGCTGGCGCCAGCAAGGCGCGTGCGGCGGCGGAGTCGACCATGCAGCTGGTCCGCGAACGCGTCGGGCTGCGGCCCGCGCCATGAACCCACGGAATCCCATGAACCGCTACGCAATGCTCAGCTTGCTCGCTTTCGCCGCCTGTGCGGGCAACCCGGTCACCCAGGAACAGCGTGAACAAGCCGAGCGGCGGCTGTTGGCGCCGTTCCTGGTGGCGCGGGAGGTCGGTTGCGGCGAGCTGCGCATCGACGTGACCGGCAACTTCAACGGCCTGGTCGGGCGGCCCGCGGTGGATCCAGCGCGGCACCGCCTGGAGACGAGGCGCGGCGACGGCTTCGTCGACACGGTTTGGACCAACCCGACCGGCCTGCCGGAGCTCGCGTTCGTGGTGACGATCGGCGAGCCGCCGCAGCAGGGAGCGACGGGATGGGTGCAGGGGCCGCAGACGAAGTTCCGTGTGGTGCAGCAGGTGGTGTTGCGCATCCACGAAGGCCGGCGGCCGCTGCAGCTCGATGCGGCCGCGTCCGGGCCGGTGGTGCTGGTGAAGGATGGCAGCGCGCCGCCGCGGCAGGTGCCGCAGTTCGCGATCATCGATGGTGCGGTCCGACCATGAACTGGTGCGCTTTCGGTTCGTGGTCGCTGGTGCTCGCGATGGCTTCGGCCTGCGGGATCCTCGGCGGCGGCCAGGTTGCGGTCGATTACGCCCGTTGTGCGGATGCAGAGGCTGCCGTGGCGTGGGAGCGCGCGCAGCGGGCGCTGGCAGCCGGCAACGACGCCGCCGCGCTGCCGGACCTGGTCACCTGCTGCCAGCGCTGCCCGGACCTGATGCGGGCCCACATCGCCTGGCAGGACTGTGCGCGACGGCTGGGTGGAGCTGCGGCGCAGGCGATGGTCGCGTTCTACCAGGCGCCGAGCAGCGGCCGTTCGCAGGTGCACGCCTATCTGCGGGCCAGGCTGGCCGACACGGCCTACGCGCAGTCGACCGCGCTCGATGCGATCCTGCGGGCGGACCCCAAGTTCGGCTGGGCACTCCTGTCGCGCGCGCGGGTCAATCGCAGCCAAGGGCGGCTGCTGGTTGCCCTCGACATGTATGCCGTGGCGCTCAGCAACGATCCCTCGCTGTTCGAAGCGGCGGTGGAGCGTGCCGAGGTCCTGTTGGAGCTCGGTCGCTACGAAGAAGCGGCCGTGGGGTTCCGCGCCTACCTGGCGCAGCACCCCGAGGACGCCGCGGCCGCGCGTGAGTTCGTCGGTCTGCTGCTGTACCGCTTGGGGCGCATCGACGAGGCATTCGTCTGGTTGGACCGACTGCAGCAGTCGCTGCCGAACGATCGCCTCGTGCGCATGGATCGCGCGGCTGCGCTTTGGCGCGCGAATCGGCCCCGGGAAGCGATCGACACCTACCTGGCGATCCTTGCCGAGCAGCCGGACATGGCGCGGGCGGCTTGGAATGTCGGGTTGCTGTACTTCGACGTCGTGCCGCAGGACGACACCCAGCGGCGGTTGTTCTGGCCGCGAGCACGCGCGGCGTTCCATTACTTCCTGCAGCACTCGCAGCCATCGGATGGTGACGAGCAGTTCGAGCGCACGCTCGGCGTGCCGTTCCGGCTCGAGCGCATCGCCGCGTTGCTCGGCGAGGCCGCCGCGGCGCCCGTCGAGTTGGCGGCGCTGCGCTGGCCAGGTTCGCCTTGATCAGCCGCCGCCCGCACCGCGGGCGATGATCGCGAGGTGCGGTGGTAGTTGGGGCAGCAGGCGTTGCCAGTCGGCTTCTGCAAGTGCATCCGCAGGGTTGCCTGGGCGCTGCAGCCGGAATCTTCCCGAGTCGATCTTCGCGATCCGGAAGCTGTCGGGGGTGCTCTCGACCAGCAGATTGCGGAGGTCCAGATTGCGGTCGCGGAACCCCAGGGCGTGCAGCTCGTGCACCAGTTTCCCGATGGCGGCGGCAAGCTGCTGTTGCCGCGCCGCGGACAGGGTCGGCAGCAGCGCGCTGGCGGCCACGCCTGGATGGCTGGCGGTGGCGAGCATGGCCCGAACCAGGAATCCGAGCCGGCGGACTTCCACCACGGCCAGTGGTTCGGGCGCTGCAAAGTGGTTCTGCCGCAGCCAGGCCAGGGCTTCGAACTCTCGGTGAGCGCGTGACTTGCACCATGGTGCCGTGCGCTTGCCCAGCGTTCGCAGGCGCGCCCACCAGGTGCTG
>CAMAUH010000191.1 GCA_945861365.1 Candidatus Kuenenia stuttgartensis | reverse complement strand
GGTGCTGCTGTGGGATCGCGCGGTGCGGCGCACGGCGGAGTTCTGGTGGCTGGGGCTGTACTGGCTGCTCGTCGCGGCGTTCCTGGTGGCGACGTGGCGCGTCGGTGGCGAACGACGCGAAGTGACGGACGGGCTGGCGCTGGCGGCGTTGGCCGCGGCGGGGGCATTGCCGCTGTGGTGGGCGATGCGGTGCTCGCTGCGTCCGTCGGCTGCGCCGATCCGCTAGCGCGCGAGCGGCCGGCTCGTCGCCGCCTGGCGTTGGCGGACCTTTCCTCCGTTACGGGAAAGGTCGGCCACCAGCAGCGCTCAGTGCCGCAGTCGTTCGGCCGGGATCTCCGCGAACGGCTGGCCAGGTGCTGCCCACTGCAGCTGCAGTGCTGCGCCCCCGGTCTTGTTGAACCACACGATGCGCAGCGTGTGCGGGCCCTTGCCCAACGCGATGTGGCCCTGCTTCTCGGAAGCGCCGTGCAGGCCGTCGTGGTTGATGACCGGCTGGCCGTCGATCCACAACCGGCTGCCGTCGTCGCTGGTCAGCGCGAAGCGGTAGACGTCGTCGGCGGGCACGTCGAGCACGCCGCGGAACGCCAGCAGCACGTTCTCGCCGACGTCCTTCGGCAGTGCGATCGAAGCAGTGGTGTGCGTCGCGTCGGGGCCGCGGCCCTCGAGGTCGTCGGGGATCTCGGACCATTGGCCGGCAAATCGTTCGGCGCGCAGGCCGGGCTCCTGCGCCAGGATCTTCGCGGCCGGCAGCGGTGTCACCTTGGTCAGCGGCAGCGACACGACGTCGGTCGCGATCGCCTCGCCGCGGAAGCTCGCGGCGCGCAGCACGCAGGTGGCGTCGATGCGGATCGGGCCGGCGGCGCGCGGCGAGGTCGCGGTCGGCGTCGTGCCGTCGATCGTGTACGTCGTCACCACGCTCGGACTCGGCTGCGTGATCGTCACGTCGACGTGCTGCACGAACTGCTCGCTGTCGCTGGTGACCTTCGGCGCCGTGACGACGTCGGGGCGGCCTTCGATCTCGATCGCGACGACCGTGGCGATCGGGTCGGGGTTCTGCAGGACGAGGACGTAGGGTGGAACGGGCGGCTTGGCGAAGTTGTAAGAAGCGATCGTGCCGCGGCCGCCGAGCACGCGCGGCTCACTGACGATCTTGTTCGCCAGTCCGGTCAGCGGCAACTGCACGTTCCCTGCCTCGGTCGCGAACACGTGCAGGTACAGCGTCGACGTCTTGTCACCGGCCCGCACCGTGCAGCGACCCCACGGCGTCTTGTCGAACACGCTCGCCGTCGTGCCGTGGATCGCTTCGCCGTTCACTTCCATCCACTTGCCGATCTCGGCCAGCCGCTGCACCGCTTCCGGCGGGAACGTGCCATCGGCGCGCGGCCCGACGTTGAGCAGGTAGTTGCCGCCCTTGCTGGCGATGTCGATCAGGTTGCGCACCAGGTCCTGCGTCGACTTCCACTGCTTGCTGGCCGCGTTCCAGCCCCAGTGGTCGTTCATCGTCATGCACGATTCCCAATCGACGCCGGGCAGCCCGGTGGCGGGGATCTCCTGTTCGGGCGTCGCGAAGTCACCGACCGCGCCCTGCGCGTTCGAGAACCCCGCCATGCCGCCGCGGTGCACGTCGACGCGGTTGTTGACGATCAGCTTCGGATCGAGCGCGCGGCACAGGCTCCACAGCTTCAGGCCGCGTTCGTGCGTCCAGGTGTTCTCCCATTCGCCGTCGAACCACATCACGCCGGGCCGGTATCGCTCGACGATCTCGGTGACCTGCGCGTGCAGGTAGCTCTCGAAGCGTTTGAAGTCGGCACCGTCGGTGCTGCGCGTCGTCTCCCACGGCCGGCGCGGCAGGTAGTCCGGGTGGTGCCAGTCCATGATCGAGTGGTAGGTGCAGAACGTGATGCCCTGCTTCCGGCACGCGGTGGCGAGCTCGCCGAGGATGTCGCGCGGGTTCTTGGTCTTGCCGACGTCCCAGTCGGTGAACGCGCTGTCGTAGAGACAGAAGCCGTCGTGGTGCTTGCTGGTGATGACCACGTACTGCATGCCCGCGGCCTTGGCCATGCGCGCCCACGCATCGGCGTCGAACGCGCTCGGATCCCACTGCGCCTGCAAGCCGTCGTAGGTCGCGAGCGGGATCTGCGCCGTGTCGCGGATCCACTCGCCGTGGTGCGTCTTGCCGTTCCACGCGCCGGCCGGGATCGCGTAGAGACCCCAGTGCAGGAACATGCCGAAGCGCGCGTTGCGCCACCACGCCATGCGTTGGTCCTGCGTGAGGTCGGGTTCGACCTTCAGACCCGGCACGGTGCGATGCTGCGTCGGTGGCTGCGGTTCGGTCGCGGTGCCGCAGCTGCTCGCGAGCAGTGCGGCGATGCAGGCTGCGGATTGGAGGACGGTGCGGAGGGTGGCGGGCTTCATGGGGTGGGTGGGGGAGCGGCCGAATCGTCGGCCTCGGGTTCCTTGTCGAGGCGATCGGCGAACGGAGCCACGCGCTCGGCGAGTTCCTTGCCGTAGGTGACCTCGATCCACTTCAGGATCACCGGCGATTCGCTGGCGCCCGGCATCGTGCGGCGGATCGCTTCGCGCGAGGCGGCGAACATAGCCGTCCCGCGCCGTCGTCACTTCACGCGCTTGATGATGTGCCAGCCGTACGGGCTCGCCTTCGCGTCGAACGGCGCCACGCCGATCTGGCCGACCGCCAGGCGGAACCCGACGTCGCCGAAGCCGGCGACCATCTGCTGGCGGCCCTGCTTCGTCATCGGGTACTCGCCGGGGCCGGGGTCGTTGCTGTGCTGCTTCATCAGCGCCTTGAAGTCGGCGCCGCCGGTCGCCTCGGCCCAGACCTTCTCCGCGAGTTCCTTCGCCTGCGGCTGGCTGCGCGTGACGCCCGGCACCTTGCCTTCGAACGCGATCAGCACGTGCTGCACGGTGATCGCGGCGTCCGGTAGCTCCGGCCTCGCCATCAGGGCCGCGATCGCGCCGTCCATCGTGGCGGGCGCGGCAGGGCCACCGCTGCAGGCGGCGGCGAACAGGATCGAAGCGGCGGACAGGGACGCAAGGGAGCGTTGCAACGACGGCGTGTGCATGCGCGACAACCTACGCGACGGCGTGCGGACAGGAAACGCCGAGTTCGTCACCGCAGCAGCACGCGCGCATCGGCGAGGATCCACAGGCCGAGCGCCATCAGCACCACCGGCACCACGACGTGGCCGTGCCGGCGCACCCGTTCGCCGATGGCTCGGTGCGTGACCAGCGCGCGGCTCAGCGCGCACCACAGCAGCGTCATCGCCGCGAAGGCTGCGGCGTGCAGCGGGATGTGCGCTGGCGCTTGCGCGAACAGTGGGATGTAGACCGCGAGGTTGTCGCCGCCGTTGGCGATCGTCACGGCGGCGACGGCGAACGCCTGCCAGCGTGCACTCGCGGGGGCGGGGCGCGCGTCGTCGTCGTTATCGTCGTTCGCCGCGGGGCGCCGCAGCGCCCAGGCCTTGCCGACGCCGATGCCGAACGGCACGACGCCGAGCAGGGCGGGCCAGCCATCCGGAACGGCGAGCGCCGCCAGTGCGGCGACCGCACTGGCCGCCACCAGCGCGCCGATGCCGAGCAGCTGGCCCAGCACGATCGTTCGTGCGCGCAGCGTCGGATCGGCGAACCACGCCGCCAGCAGCACGAGGTCGTCGAGGTTGGTCGACGCGAACACCGTCAGCGACACCGACAGCAGCGCCAGCGTGTTCACGTGCGCACGGCGTCGAGCAGGTCGTCGAGTGCTTCGGCGACGCCGAGCGGTTCGGACCACTCGAGCAGGTAGCACTGGTTCCAGCGGCCGGCGCGCGCCCGCAGCAGGGCGAGCAGGGCGGGGTCCAGTGGTGCGGGCTCGGTGCTGCGCGGCAGTTGGCGCAGTTCCCACAGCAGCAGGTCCTCGGCGCTGGCGACGCGCAGGGTGCTGTCCGCCACCGGCAGCAGGCTCGCGCGCTGCACGGCGCGGCGGTCGTAGTCGGTGTCCGGCAGCGTGTGCAGGGTCACGTCGGCGCCGCTCGCGCGGTGGCGCAGCTGCAGCGGGGGCTTCGGCTGCCGCGGGGTGGTGGCGGGCTCGGGCGTCGTGAACTCGAACTCGGCTCGCAGCGTCGTCAGCACGCGTTCGGCGTGGGGCCCGCGCAGTGCTGCGGCGACTTCGCTGCGCTGGGTCGGGCGCGGGGCGCCGTGCGCCAGCAGGGCGAGGTCGCCGACGAACTGGTGCGCGATCGCGGTGCTGGTCAGCACGTCGGCGATGGCGAGCGAGGCGGGGAGGGTGGCGGGTTGCATGGTTGCGGGGCGCGCTAGGCTGGGTGTTCCGCCACCGAGAGCAGCCCATGGCGACGCCAGCCGATCGTCAGCAGCCACGTGTGCGCATCGGTGACCGGGCGCAGAACGGCTTGCAGGCCGCGCACGACGATCGTCTCGCGGAAGCCGTCGAACCACGGTGCGGAGCTGTAGGTGTCGATCGCTTGCGGGACCGCCACCATCCGGCCCTCGGCCGCATGGTGGCGTGCGTTCCCCAGCACGTACCGCAGTGCGTTCCGTACCTCGCGCGGGGAGCGCAGGATGTGGTCGTGGTAACGATCGGCGAACACCCGCCCGCGCCGCTTCCACAGCCGGTTCAGCGTGCGGGCGATGCGCACCAGCAGGCCCTGCACGCCGCGCGACAGCGCAGTGCGGTCGGTTGCTTCGACGACGAAGTGCAGGTGGTCGTTGAGCACCGCGTAGTGGACGAGCCGGAAGCCGTTGCGGTCGCAGCCGGCGGCGAAGGCCGTGCGCAGCGCGGCGTACGCGTCGCGGCGTCGCAGCGGCGGCAGGTGTTCGCGCAGCTTGGTCGTCACGTGCACCGGAAAGCGGGCGGCAAGGGCTGCGCGGGGGTCGTGCGGAACTCCCGCGCGGTCCCCGTTCGGCTTGCGGCCAGCGCCGGCCCGGCGGCCTCCATGGGCGGCGCGAAACGGCAGCAGTTGGGGGGCAGCTGCCTGGGCTTTGGCGGAGCCGCGCTGGTTCGCTTTGGCAGAAGTGCTCGTCCGCGTCGCCATCTTGAATCAGCACTAATATGGATGGCCGGTCGGTGACGCAAGGCTCGGGTCGTGATTCTCGGCGGGATTCCTGTTCCCCGGCTTCGTGGCCGCTGTCGGGGCAGGTCTCCGGGTCGCAATCCAAGTTCGGGGGGCAAGAGTCGCACGCGATGGCCGCTGGCAGGCAATGCCCTCCGCATGGAGCCGCGTTTCGCCCCGTCAGGGCCGTCGCACGGTGGTGAGCCACCGGCGGCGAAGCGCAGCACGCGACCTACCGGTCCGCGCAGGGCCGGGGCCGACTCCGGCGCGAGGCTGCAGTTGCACGGCAAACGCGAACGGACTCCACCTGCACACTCACCGACCGCCGACGCGCCCCGTAGCATCGCGCCCCCGCATGAACGCCCGCTCCGCTGCCCGTTCGTCCGCCCTCACGGTCGCCGCCCTGCTCCCGCTCGCCGCATCGCTGCGCGCGCAGGAGCCGCCGGGCCCGGTGCCCACCGTGCTGCTCGACACGCTCGACTGGCGCCTGCTCGGCCCGTTCCGCGGCGGCCGCTGTGCGGCCGTCACCGGCGTCGCCGGCGAACGCGACACCTACTGGTTCGGCAGCACCGGCGGTGGCGTGTGGAAGACCACCGACGGCGGCAAGACCTGGCAGAACCGCAGCGACGGCAGCTTCGGCGGTTCGATCGGCGCCGTCGCGGTCGCACCGAGCGACAGCAAGATCGTCTACGTCGGCACCGGCGAGAAGACGTGGCGCGGCAACGTGTCGAGCGGCGACGGCATGTGGAAGAGCACCGACGGAGGTGCCGCGTGGACGTTCGTCGGGTTGCCCGACTCGCGCCACATCAGCCGCGTGCGCGTGCATCCGCAGAACCCCGACGTCGTCTACGCCGCGGTGATGGGCCACGTCAGCGGCCCCAACGAGGAACGTGGCGTCTACCGCAGCAAGGATGGCGGGGCATCGTGGCAGCGCGTGCTGTTCGCCAACGCGTACGCCGGCGCCGTCGACCTGTGCATGGCACCCGACGATCCGAACACGCTGTACGCGACGACGTGGCGGGCTTCGCGCTCGCCGTGGTCGTTCGACAGTGGCGGCGAGGGCTCGGGCCTGTGGAAGTCGATCGACGGCGGCGACACCTGGGCGCCGCTGCACGACAAGCCCGGCATGCCGAAGGGCACGCTGGGCATCAGCGGCATCACAGCCTCGCCGGCGAAGCCGCAGCGCGTCTACGCGCAGATCGAAGCGGCCGAAGGCGGCCTGTTCCGCAGCGAGGACGCCGGGCTGTCGTGGACCAAGGTCAACGACGACCGCAACCTGCGCCAACGCGCTTGGTACTACACGCGCGTGTTCGCCGACCCCAAGCACGCGGACACCGTCTACGTGCTGAACGTCGGCATGCACAAGTCGACCGACGGCGGCAAGACGTTCGCCGGCATCGGCACGCCGCACGGCGACAACCACGACCTGTGGATCGATCCGGCCGATCCGGCGCGCATGATCGAAGGCAACGACGGCGGCGCGTGCGTGTCGACCGATGGTGGTGCTTCGTGGACTGGCCAGGACAACCAGCCGACGGCGCAGTTCTATCGCGTCACGACGGACGACAGCGCGCCCTACCGCGTCTACGGCGCGCAACAGGACAACACGACCGTGCGCATCCGCCATCGGTCGGGCGGTGATGGCATCGGCCGCGGTGACTGGGAGACGACGGCGGGCTTCGAGAGTGGCTGGTTGGCGCCAAAGCCCGGCAACCCGGACGTCGTGTTCGGCGGCAACTACGGCGGCATGCTGGTGCGTCTCGACCACCGCACCGGCCTCAGCCGCCGCGTCGACGTGTGGCCGGACAACCCGATGGGGGCCGGCGTCGAAGCGATGCGCTACCGCTTCCAGTGGAACTTCCCGATCCTGTGGTCGCGGCACGACAAGAACGTGCTCTACGCCGGCGCGCAGGTCCTGTTCGCGAGCCGCGACGAGGGCACCAGCTGGCAGGCGATCAGCGGCGACCTGACCCGCAACGACCTGACCAAGATGGGCTCGTCGGGTGGCCCGATCACGCAGGACAACACCGGCGTCGAGTACTACGGCACCGTCTTCACCGTCGACGAAGGGCGGCAGCCGGGCGTCATCTGGTGCGGCAGCGACGACGGCCTCGTGCAGGTGACCAAGGACGGCGGCAAGACGTGGACGAACGTGACGCCGCCGGGCGCGCCGGAGTGGCTGCAGATCAACTGCATCGCGCACGACCCGCACCGCGACGGTGGCTGCTACGTCGCCGGCACGCGCTACAAGCTCGACGACTTCCGGCCGTACCTGTACGCGACCGACGACTTCGGCGTCACCTGGCGCGAGATCACCGGCGGCCTCGATGCGGCGTGGTTCACGCGCTGCATCCGCGCCGATCCCGTGGTGCCCGGACTGCTGTACTGCGGCACCGAGCGCACCGTGTGGGCGAGCTTCGACGACGGCCGTCGCTGGCAGCGCCTGCAGCGCAACCTGCCGCAGGTGCCGATCACCGACCTCGTCGTGCGTGGTGACGAACTGATCGCGGCGACGCAGGGGCGGTCGTTCTGGTCGTTCGACTGCCTGGCGCACCTGCGCTCGCTGCGGCCGGACCAGGCGCTGGCGCCGCTGCACGTGTTCCCGCCGGTCGCGGTGACGTTGGGCGGCGGCGACGACGGCGAAGTGTCGGGCCAGGGCCGCAATCCGGCCAAGGACCTGCAGGTGCGCTTCTCGCTCGGCGGCCTCGCCGACGGGCCGCTCGAGCGGGTGACCATCGAGGTCAAGGACCCCGATGGCGCCGTCGTGTGCAAGCGCGCCAGCGACAGCGACAAGGCCGACGAGAAGTGCGAGGTCGAGCGCGGCA
>CAMAUH010000190.1 GCA_945861365.1 Candidatus Kuenenia stuttgartensis | reverse complement strand
TCAACCATGGCGAGATCGTCGCCGATGGCACGCAGGCGCAGCTGCTGGCGCAGCACACGCGTACGACGCTGCGGCTTTCGGTGCGCGGCGCCGAAGCGGCGGTGCTGCAGACGGTGCGGCAGGCGCTGCCGGCCGGTACCGCGGTCGATGTCGTCGCCCGCGACGCTGTGGCGCTGACGCTGCGCCTCGGTCTCGCTGCCGAGGCCGCACCGATCGAACAGGCGCTGGCGCGCGCGATCGTGCAGCAGGGAATCGAGCTGCTCGAACTGCAACGCGAGCACGGTTCGCTCGAGGACGTGTTCCGCAAACTGACGCTGCCCGCCGCGCAGGAGGCCGCCCATGCATGAAGCCCTGGTCGTCTTCCGCCGCGAGCTGAAGAGCTACTTCCTGTCGCCGATCGCGTACGTGTTCGGCATCCTGCTGATCTCCGTGCTGCTGTGGTACTCGACCGAGACCGCCCTGCAGAACGGCGCCCGCGCCAGCACCGACGGCTTCTTCACGATGCTGCCGTTCATGCTGATCCTGTTCCTGCCCGGCCTGACGATGCGGTCGTGGGCCGAGGAACGGAAGCTCGGCACGCTCGAGCTGCTGATGACCTTCCCGGTCACGATCCGGCAGCTGGTGTTCGGCAAGTTCGCGGCGTCGCTGGTCTATCTCGGCTGCGTGCTGCTGCTGACGCTCGGCCTGCCGCTGACGTTGGCGACCTACGGCAAGCTCGACTGGTCGCCGGTGCTCGGCAGCTACTTCGCGTCGCTGCTGTTCGCCGGCAGCTTCGTCGCGGTCGGCATGTTCTGGTCGAGCCTGACGCGCGACCAGATCGTCGCGATGCTGCTGTCGCTGGTGTCGCTGTTCGTGCTCTACCAGATCGGCAACCCGCTCTACGTCGAGATGGCGGCCGATTGGCTGCCGGCGTGGGTGGTCGACACCATCAGCGGTGCCAGCCCGTACAAGTACTTCCTCAGCATCGCGCGCGGCGTGCTCGACACGCGCGACCTGATCTACTTCGCCTGCTTCTGCGGGTTCTTCCTGCATGCCAACGCGCTGGTGCTGCAAGCCCGGCGTCAGCGAGGTTAGGCCGATGAACGTCTCCGCTTCCCGTTCGCGTCAGCATGGCCAGGCCCTCACCGTCGTGTTGCACGTGGTGTTGCTGCTGTGCGTGCTGGGCCAGATCGTCTACCTCGCGTCGCGCTACCGCGCCCGCGTCGACCTGACCTCCGACCAGTTGTGGTCGTCGACGGACTCGACCCGCACGCTGATCGACAAGCTGGACAAGCGCCTCGTCATCGAGGCCTACTTCAGCCCGAAGGAGAAGCTGCCGGTGCTCTACCGCGAGACCCGCAGCGTGGCCGACAACTTCCTCGACGAGGTCGTGCAGCTCGGCAAGGGCAAGGTCGTGCTGCAGCGCTTCGATCCGAACGCCGACAAGGCGATCACCGACCGCGCCAACCGCATCGGCATCAAGCCGCTGCAACTGAGCAGCTCGACGTCGACGTCGGCGTCGGTCGACTTGCACTGGCAGGGCGTGCGCCTCGTCTATGGCGGCGGCAAGCAGAAGGTGCTGGGCGCGTTCACGCCGACCAGCAGCTTCATGGCGGAGGCGATCGTCACGCCGGCGATCAAGGAAGTCGCCACCGAGCAGAAGCGCAAGTTCGGCTACATGGAGTGGCCGGCGACCGCGATCGGCCAGCAGCAGCCGGGCGGCATCGGCTGGAACGCGCTGCGCACCAACGAAGGCATCAGCAAGCGCTACGAGTTCCAGAACTACAAGGACGAGGACGGCGCACTGCTGCCGGACGAGCTCGACACGCTGTTCCTGTTCCGGCCGAAGGACCTCACCGACCGGCAGAAGTACGTGTTCGACCAGTTCGTCGTGCGCGGCGGCACGCTGGTGGTGTTCGCCGACGCCGCCGAGTACGCGATCGGCCCGCAGCGCATGTTCAGCAAGATCCCGCTGAGCCTCGATGCGAACGGCAGCAAGCAGCAGCTGCTGAGCCAGCTGCTGCACTACGGCATCGACTGGAAGCCGAAGGTGCTCGCCGACCTGTTCCAGCGCACCTTCACGGCGCGCGACCCGCGGGAACCGTTCGAATACCTGGCCGTGCCGCAGCTGAACAACTTCGGCCAGCAGACCTTGGTCGGCAAGCCGTACCCGTACTTCTTCCACGCATTGGCCTACGACTGGCGCGATGCCGCCGACGACCTCGCGCGCGACGACAAGACGCGGCAGGTCGATCGCGAGGCGGCCGACAGCTACCGCAAGCGCTTCGGCCCCGGCATGCCGAGCGACGAGTTCCTGTTCAAGGCGTTCAAGCAGTTGGGGCGTGCCCCGGGCTTCTACTGGCCGACATGGGTGGGCTTGCGCGAGAAGGCCGGCGGCGTGGCCGATCTGCCCGAAGGCGTCACCGGCCGGGTGCACCTGTGGTCGAGCCCGGCGATGCTGGCCGAGGATCCGCCGCAGTCGCTGAACCCGCTCGGCACCGGCGCCGATCCGATCGCGCGCGAGACCACGCTGCGCACGTTCCTGATGAAGCTGCAGGAACGCCTGCGCGCGGAACCGCGGCAGCAAGCGCCGTTGATGTGCGAGGTGAAGGGGCGCTTCACGTCGTTCTTCACCGGCCAGGACCGGCCGCTGCGCCCGAGCGAGATCAAGGAGGCCGAGGCCAAGAAGGCCGCCGATGCCGCCAAGGTCGACGATCCGAACACGCCGGTCGACGAGTCGAAGCCGAACCCCGACGAGGGGCCGCAGCCGAAGGGCAAGGCGACGGACGACGCGGATGGCAAGCCGCTCGCGCCGGAGCCTGTGATGCTCGCCAGCGGCGACAAGCCGGGCCGCATCGTCATGATCGGCGACTCCGACTTCGTGCGCGACGATCTGGTCGGCGGCACGTATGCGCAGGCCGGTGGCCCTTGCTCGGCCCGCCTCGCACAGCCGTTCTTCTTGCAGTTGCTCGACTGGCTCGCCGAGGACAAGGACCTGGTCGAACTGCAGTCGCGCAGCACCACGGACCGCACGCTGAAGTTCGTCGACGACACCGGCGCCACCAACGCCGACCCGCGCCTCGCCGAGCAGAAGCTGCGCGGCAAGCTCGCCTGGCTGCGTGGCCTCAACATCGTGCTGCCCGGTGCGCTGCTGGTGCTGCTCGGCCTGTGCGTGTTCACGATCCGCCGCGCGCAGAAGCGTGCCTTCCTCGCGTCCCTGAACTGAGAGCGAAGCCGATGAACCTGATGCGAAGCAACCTCGTGCTGGCCGGCCTCGCCGTCGTGTTGGCGGTGCCGACCGGCTTGCAGCTCGCCGCCGATGCGGACACGTTCGTCGACGTCGGCAACATCCCGCTGCTGTTCGACGGCTTCACCGTCGACAACGTCGGCCAGCTGCTGCTGGCGCTGCCGAAGAAGGAGCAGCCGCCGAGCGATCCGGCCAACCCGCAGCAGCCGCCGAAGGTCGCCTACGACCAGCTGCTGCTGCAGAAGACCGACAAGGGCTGGATGCTGGCGCCGGCGCAAGGCCAGGAACTCGCCGGCGCACCGGTCAACAAGGAGCGCGTCGAGAGCGACGTGCTGCTGCACCTGCGCAGCATCCGCAGCGACCGCGATGCGCTGGTCCAGCCGAACGCGACGCCGGAGCAGCTGAAGCAGTTCGGCCTCGACGAGGCGCAGGCGTTCGTCGTGCGCGCGATCGATCCGACCGGCCTCAATGCCGTCGCCGAACTGCTGGTCGGCCGCGATGCCGGTGCCGGCCAGACCGGCACCGAAGCGGTGCGCGGCGTCTTCGTGCGCAAGCGCGACAGCAACGACGTGCTGCTCTACGAGCTCGACAAGGGCTGGCTGCGTTCGGTGCAGCAGGACCAGTGGCTCGACCGCATGCTGGCGAAGCTCGACGTCGACAAGGTGACCAAGCTCGTGGTCCGCAACGCCGCCAGCGGCCCGCAGCCGTTCACGTTCCAGAAGCTCGACGGCAAGTCGGCGTGGACCGCGATCGAACCGCCGGCCGGCCTCGGCGCCGTGCGGCAGAGCGAGGTCGAGGCGCTGGTGCAGCGCTTCCGCTGGATCCAGGCGCAGGACTTCAAGCAGCTGCTGCAGCGCACGCCGAACCGTGCCGCGCTGGGCCTCGAGCCGCCGCAGAGCGAGTTCGAATTGGTGGTCCGCGACGGCGACCGCGAGCGTTCGATCAAGCTCGCCGTCGGCAACAAGGTCGACGACAAGAACGAGTTCTACCTGCTGTGCAGCGAGGCGCCGGCGTTCCTGCTGACCTGGCCGGCTGGCACGGTGGCGTCGTTCGAGCTGGACGTGAAGTCGCAGCTGTTCGACCCGGTCGCGCCCGATGCGCCGAAGCAAGGCGCCGACCAGCCGGTCGACAAGAAGTAGTGAGCTGCAGCCGGTCTGCGCAGCTTGAGCGGATCGTCGGTCGCGGTCTCGCCGCGGGACCCGTTGGATCGCGGCCCTGGCAACGGCGGCGTGCACCGTGCCACGCCGGGCTCGCCAACCTTCGCGCGTGCGGTCGCGCGGCGCTGTCGTTCTGTTGGTCGATGCAGCGGCACACTCCTCCTTCCGTGTCGGCCGGGTCATGGGTGTGTTGCCCATGCCCCGGCCGTTTTCTTCGCGCGGCGCGCTCTGCATGATGGCTCGCGTGAGCGCGACACCGATCGAGGTCGGGCCCGGTCAGGCCCCGCTGCTGCAGTTCGTGCAGCAGTTGCGTGGCCGCCACGAACGCGCCGCCGCCCTAGACGCCGCGCTGCGCGTGGTGTTGCTGGTGGGCCCGCCCGCGATCGGGCTCGCCTGGCTGGTGGCGCCGTGGCGCTGGCAGGTGCTGGCGGCATGGCTGCTGCTGGCGCTGGCCAACGCGCTGGTGGCGGCCGTGCGCGCCCGTTCGGTCACGCCGGCGCGGCTGCTGCACGGTGCTGGGGCGACGCTCGGCTGCGATCGCGCCCAGGTGGCCGAACTCGGCGACGAACTGGCGACCTGGATCGAACTGCAGGGCCGTGCCGTTTCGCCGGCGTTGCTGCCGTGGCTGACCGCTGATGTCGCCGCGCGGGTGCCGAGGTTGACGGCCGCCAACCTGGCGCCGCTCGGGCGCCGCCGGTTCGGCGACCTGCTGTGGCTGTTGCCGCTGTTGTTGCTGCTGCTGCTGGCGTGGTTGGTGGCGGAGTGGTTGGCACCGCCGTGGTCGGGCCTGCTCGGCGGCGGTGGTGGCCAGTCGCAGGTCGCGGGTGATGGGGCTGGCGGTAGCGGCGACCAAGGCCAAGGCGATGGCGCGCCGCAGCCGCAGCCGTCGTCTCCGGAGCCGCAACCGCCGAGCGATCGGCAGCCGCCGACGCCGCCACCGCCGAGCCCGCAGCAGGAGCAGCCCGAGCCCGAGCCGCCGGTCGAACCGCAGCCGCCGCCACCGTTGTTGGAGCTGCCGCAGCAGCAGCAGTTCCTGTTGCCGGAGTTCGTCGACGAAGGGCCGACCCGCCGCATGCGCATGCACGCGGCCGAACTCGAGACGGGCGCGACGCCCCGCGCGCAAGCTCAGCAGCGCGTCGACGATGCCAAGACGACCACCCCGCCGCTGCCGGCCCCGGAGGACTTCCAGCGCGCCGCCGAAGCGGCGTTGCGCGATCGGCACGTGCCGCCGGTGGAGCGGCCGATGGTGCGCCGGTTCTTCGAAGCGCTGCAGCGGGCGGCGAAATGACCACGCCTGCGCGAGCGCTGCCGAAGGTCCCCGCACCGTTCCCGCCGGAGTTCATGGCTTTGCTGCACACGCTGCTCGCGCGCGGGGCCCGCACCACCGGAGCGCGGGAAGAGCAGGAACGGGCGCGGCGCACGGTGCTGAGCCAGAGCGGCACGTTCGTCGGCCATCGCCCCTACGTGCGCGGCGACGACCTGCGCCAGCTGGATTGGGCCGCGTATGCGCGCAGTGGCGAGCTGTTCACCAAGCAGCTCGAGGAACCGGACCGCCGCACCGCGACGCTGCTGCTCGACTTGTCGCCGCGCCTGTTGGTCGGCGATCCGCCGCGGCGGCTGGCGATGCTGCGCCTCGCCGCGATCGTCGGTGGGCTGGTGCTGACGCGGCTCGACGGTCTGACGGTGGTGGCGCCGGGGGCCGGCACGCAGCGCGTGGTGAACTTCTTCGGCGCCGGGGCGCTGCCGTTGTTGCTGCGGCACCTGGAAGCGCTGCCGATCACGACATCGCCACCGACCGAGCTGCTCGAGCTGGTGCTCGCGCGCGGCGTGCCACCGCGCGTGCACTGGATCTCGGACTTCGCACAACCGAAGGCGATCGAACGGCCGCTCGCGGCGCTGCGGCGGGCCGGCGCGAAGGTGACCGGTTGGTTGCCGGCGCTGGCCACCGACCGCGAGCCGCCGCGTTCCGGCTACCTGCGCCTCGCGGATCCGGCGACCGGCGACGAACTGGTGGTGCCGATCGACGCCAGCTTCGCCGCGGCGGTCGCGGAGCAGTTGGCGTTGCTGGCCCGGCAGCAGTTGCACCTGTTCGCACAGGCGGGGGCGCCGCTCGTGCGCTGGCCGGCGCCGGCTCGCGACGACTTCCGCCCCGCCGCCTGGCTGCCGATCGTCGCCGGGAGTGCGCGATGACGCTGGCCGCGCCGTGGCAACTCGCGTGGCTGCTGGTGCTGCCGCTGCTGTGGTGGCTGTCGCTGCCGCCGCGGCCGCGCACGCCGACCTGGACCGCGCACCTCGACCAGTACCGCGCGGCCTTGGCGTCGCTGCGGCGGCGGCCGCCGCGGCCGTTGTCGCTGCGGCTCGCACTGCTGTTGCTCGCGGCGCTTTCGGTCGCGCTCGCCGCAGCGCAGCCGGTGTGGCGCGGTGAGCCGGGCGCCGAGCGGCTCGTGGTCGTGCTCGATGCTTCGGCCAGCATGGCGGCCAGGAACGGCACCGTGGCCAGTGGTTGGGAGCGGGCGCGCACGCAGCTGCAGCGCACGTTCGCGGCGTTGCCGCCGCACGTCGAGGTCACGGTGCTGCGCGCCGGCGGGCCGCTGCGTCGGCGGCACGGCAGTTCGGCCCGCGCGCTGCACGACCTCGGTTCGCCAGGCGGCGCCCTCGCGGCCGATCTCGGTGCGATCGCCACGAGCGCGCTGCGCCAACCTGCCACGGCGGTGTGGACGCTCACCGATGGGCAGGGCGGTGCTGCATTGCCGGCCGCGGGGGCGCTGAGCGTGCTGCGCACCACCGGCGACAACGGGGCGGTGCTCGCGGTGCGGGCGACCGACGCGTGGCCGCTGCCGGAACTGCATCTCGAGGTCGACGTGGTCGCGTTCACCGCGGTGGCGGGCCGCGGCGTGCTGCGCGCACAGGGGCCGTTGGTGGCTGCCGCCGAACGCGCGATCGAACTGCGCCCCGGCGAAGTCGCGACGGTCGCGCTGGACCTGCTGCGCACCGCCGCCGGCGGCGAGCTGGCCGTGACGCTGGCGATCGAGGGCGACGTGCTGCCGGACGACGATCGCTGTGTGTTGCAGGTGCCGCCGTTGCCTGCCCCGCGCATCGCCGTGCTGCGCGACGCCGAGAGTGCGCCGTTCGCGACGGTCGCCGCCGAGACGCTGGCCGAAGAAGTCGGTGGGCGGGTCGTCATGGTGCAGACGGGGGAGCCGGTCGGCCTGCTGCTGGTCGACGGTGGGCGGGCGGCGATCGAGCCCGGCAAGGTGCGCGCGCTGTGCTTTGGCAGCGAACCCGGCGGTGCGGCACCGGGTCAGGTGGCGCCGTGGCCGCAGCCGGTGCTCGCCGACTGGGACCGGTCGTTGCCGTTGACGGCGGGCCTCGACCTGTCGGATCTGAGGATCGAGCAGGCGTGGCACGGTGTGCTGCCGCCAGGGCAGCCCTTCCTGTGGGCGGGCGACGAGAGCGGCCGCCAGCCCCTGGCGGTCATCGCCGGCGATGCGGAATGCGCCTCGGTGCACTTCGCCTTCCGGCTGCAGGACAGCAACCTGCCGTTGTTG
>CAMAUH010000189.1 GCA_945861365.1 Candidatus Kuenenia stuttgartensis | reverse complement strand
ACCGCCGCGGTGCTGTCGTCGCTGCCGTTCGACTGGGCGCTGCGCGTGCGGCTCGGCGGCACCAACCTCAACGCGTTCGTGCTCGCCGACTGCGTGCTACCGCGCCTCGACGACGGGCTGGAACACGAACTTGCCGACCTCGCGTTGGCGCTGTGCGCGGTGCTGCCGTGGCACGCGCCGCTGTGGGCGACGGCGCACGCGCTCGGCTTCGGCACCGTGCCGCCGGCCTTCGCCGCGGCCGCGCGCGGAGCACTGCACACGCGCATCGATCGGCTGGTCGGTCGCGCGTTCGGCCTGCGGCCGGTCGACATCGCCTGGATCACGCGCGACTGCGAGCTGCCGAGCGGCGAACTGGCGCGCCGTGCCCGCACGCTGCCGACCAAGGGCTTCTGGCGCATCGACCGCGAACTCGCGCCCGCGCAGCGTCGGCCGCTGCGCTGGCGTGCTGCGGCTCACAGGTAGGTGTAGTTCAACGTCAGCTGGCAACCGTTCGCGTTGCGCACCAGCACCGTCGCCGGCCCCGGAGCGCCCGGCGGCGTGGTGCCGTAGATCACCGACTGCGTATTGGTCGTGATCGTCATCGGCACGCCGTTGAACGTGACCGTGCAACCGCCGAGGCCCGAACCGCTGATCAGGTAGAGCGCGCCGCCGTTGCGCGTGCCGCTGGAGTACGGCACCGAGCTGGCGAACGGCGTCGGATTGATCGTGCGCTGCGCGGACAGCCCGCCAAGGTTGGTGACGCGCAGTTGCGCATCGCACGGCACGCCGTTCGGCATCGTGAACGTCATCTGCGTCGCGGTCTGCGTGTTGATCGTCACCGCGCTGCCCGCGACCTGCAGCAGGTTCCACGCGAAGAAGTTGGTGCCGGTGACGGTGACGTTCTGGCCCGGCGTCGGCGATGGCGGCGTGACGTTGGCGATCGTCGGCGCGGCGAGCGGCCGGAAGCGCAGCAGCACCGCGTTGGTCGCGCTGAACTGCAGCGTCGGCGCGGTCAGCACCGCCCCTTGCAGCGCGACGTCCAGCAGCGCTGGCACGCCGGGCACGCTCAGCGACCACGGCAGCTGCGGTGCGAACACCAGGCCACCTGCACCGAACGAGTCCGCGAGCAATGTGGTCGGCGACGGCGCGAACGGCGCTGGCGTGAAGCACAGCGCGCCGTTGCTGCCGCCGAGCGGCAGTTCGGTGCCGGCCGGCGGCACGCCGAGGTGCGACCACAGCGCGAACATGCCCGCCGGCAGCGCCGGCGAACCCGGCTGTGCCGCGAGCGAGATCGTGAACGGCTGGCCGTAGCCGATCTCGAGCACGCGATCGACGCCGACGCTGTTCTGCACGCGCAGCACATCGAGCGTGCCACCGGTGCCGTTGCCGACGGCGCTCGCACCGCACGGCCCGAACACGTCGGTGACCATCACCATCGGCTGCGGCCACACGCCGACGCGGCCGAACTGGTCCGTGGTGGCGACGTCGACGATCGCCGTGCCGGCATCGAAGGCGCCGGTCATCGTGAACGTGTAGCTGCCGTTCACCTGCGGGACTGCCGGGCCGAACGTGATGCCGGTCGCAGTGCTGCCGCTGCGCAGGCTGACGGTCACCGGCCGCGAGTTGCCGAGCGGTGCACCGCTCGCGTCGCGCAGCACGACCGTACCGGTGATGGTGTCCTGGCCGTCGGCGCGCAGCGTCGAACGACTCATCGTCACCGTCGACTGGTAGTGGTCGGGGCGGCCCACCTGCTGCGCGGTCCACGTCGTGTAGCGATTGCGCAGCTGCACGATCGGATCCGGATCGTTCGCCTGCTGGTTGGCGATGTTGAGGTCGAGCCAGTACTGGCCCGAGCCGCAGCCAGCGCTGCCGTTGCACGGCGCATCGAGGTCGCTCGGGCGACTGACGACCATCAGCGCGATGTGCGCCCCCTTGGTGAAGCTCGGCGGCGGCGAGCCGCACGCCGTCGGCGCGCTCGCATTGCACGAGCAGCGACCATCGCCGCCGTAGAGGTTCGCCGCTTCCATCGCCGCCATCAGCTTGTCGGCCATGGTTCCCGGCGTGTTCTGCAGCGCCAGTTCCGCCGCGGTGACGACCGGCTGGCCGGTCAGCACGTTGCCCTGGATCGCGTAGACGTAGGTGCCGACCTGCCCGGTGACGCCACCGGCCCACGCCCCCGCGTTGCCACCGGTGAAGGTGATGACGCCACCGACCAGGCTGGCGATGCCGTACTGGCGATCCTGGTGGCTGGGATCGGCGGCGGACAGCGCGCCGAGGATCTGGCTCGCGGTGTCACCCTGCAGCAAGCGCGCGCGGATCAGTTCGCGCAGCGACAGTGGGCCGACGAACGATTGCGCCGCAGCGACGCCATAGCCGGGCACGATGACGATCGTGTTGGGCTTGAGGTCGAAGCCGGTCAGGCAGGTCGCGATGGCAACGGCGACTTCGCCGGTGGCGAGGTTGACGATGACGATCGACCAGGTGGCCAGCGCGGGGCACGTGAGCAGCGCTAGGCCGAGACAGAACGCGACGAGGGCGCGCAAGGAGGGCATTGGGCGGGCGATTGTGGGCGGCTGGGCCGATTCGTCCAGGGGTGGGCACGGTGAGTGCCGAGTCCGCGTCACGATTTCCTGGTGCTGACAACTCGGACCCGGGGCGGAACCGCGAACTCGCACCCCTGCTATCCTTCTCCCCTCACCAGGCACCCATGCACCAACTCGCCCCCATCGTCCTGCTCACGACCACGGCCATCGCCCAGTCCGTACTGCCCCCGTTCGACACCACCTACCAGGCCGTGAACCTCGGCACGCCGCCAGGAGTCACCTCCTACGGCGGCACCGCGTTCCTGCCGACGGACGCGAACATCCTGCTGCTCTCCGTCTACCCGTCGAACACGATCCGGGCGGTGCCGCTGGTGCGCAACCCACAGGGCTACATCACCGGCTTCGGCACCTCGGTCGTGGTCGCGTCGGTGGGCGGCACGGACGGCGGGCTCGCGTTCGGCCCCAACAACGTGTTGTTCGCGACGTGGTACGGACCCAATCGGCTCAGCCAGATCCGGTTCGGCAGCACGAGCACGGACCGCGTCGACGACCTGGGTCCATTGGGTGTCCTCAGTTCCGTCGGCGCCTGCACGTTCGTGCCCGCCGGCCTGCCCGGCGCCGGTCGCCTCAAGGTCTGCGGTTGGAGCTCCAGCGACTTCCACGACCTGCCGCTGACCCCGGACGGCACGGGCACCTATGCACCCGGCACGGCCGGGCCGACCATCCAACTGATCGGCGGCATCGAAGGCCTGGTCTACGTACCAGCCGGCGCCGCGATGATCGGGGGTCGATTGCTCGCGGTCGAGTGGAGCGCTGGCAACGTCGCCGCCTACCAGATCGACGCGAACGGCGATCCGCTGCCGGCGACGCGGCAGGTGGTGCTCGGCGGCCTCACCGGCATGGGCGGTGGCGCGGTCGATCCGATCACCGGCGACATCGTGTTCACCAGTGGCTCCGGCAACCTCGTGATCCTGCGCAATGGCACCGCTTGCGGCACCTACACCAGCTATGGCGTGGCGACGCCGGGTGCATCCGGCACTCCGACGATCTCGGGCACCGGCTGCGCGCGCATCGGCCAGACGATCACGCTGTCGACGAACCACGCGGCGAACGCGATCGGTCTGCTGGCGCTCGGCTACTTCCCGACGAACGCCAACTTCAACGGCCTCACCGTGCTGCAGACCCTCGACGTCACGGTGGTCAGCGTCACGAACGCGAATGGCAACTGGGGGCTGCAGCTGCCGATCCCGCTGAATCCGGCACTGGGCAACCGGCGCGTGTATCTGCAGGCGGCATACCTCGACGCGAGCACACCGTCGGGCTTCGTCGGCAGCGCGGGGCTCGACCTGCTGATCCGCTGATTCAGTCGCCCGGCTCGTAGCCCGCGGCGAACGCGACCGGATCGGACAACGCCGCGAGCACCCGTTCGCGGTCGGCGAAGACCTCGCCGATCTCCAGCACCAGCAGCGGCCGCGGCGGTGGCTCGTCGAAGCCGGTGTCGCGCAGCGCGAAGTGCAGCACGTCGTCCTGGGTGTCCTGGTCGTGCCACTGCGTCATCACGTGGTCGTCGCGATCGCGGTCGATGTTGCGCATGACGACCGTCTCGTCGATCCAATCGTGCAGCAGTCCGCAGTCGCGACCGAACGCACTGACGCAGCTGGCGCCTGCGTCGAGCAAGGCTGCGACCACGTGGTCGATCGTGGCTCGCTCGACGTGCCACGCGACCAGGCACACGAACGGTGCCGGCGGCAGCAGCTCGCCGCGCAGGTCCAGCGGCTTCGCGATCTGCAGGTAGCGAAGCTCGCGGCCGTTCGCCGGGTCGATGCCGAAGCTGCGCGCGATCCCCGCCGGCATCGCGCTACTTCGCTTTCGTCTCGGCTTCGCGCGCCGCGAGCTCGATCGCGACATCGACATCCCACTCGCACGTCTCGCCGTCGCGGATCGTGCGCGTGATGCGCAGCTCGGGTTTGCCCTTCTCGGTGATCACCGCCGTGTAGGTGTCCGGCGGCACGCTGCCGAACTCGTACCAGCCCGAGTCGGCGACCTCGTTGCGGTTGGCCATCAGCCGCTTCATCACCGTGAACGTCGACACGCGGCTGACCACCGGCTTGCCGCGGCCGTCGTAGAGCGACATCTGCGCGAACGGGATGCGCTGCTTTTCGACGTTGGTCGCGCGCACGCGCAGCGTGGCACCGCGCACCATGCGCAGCGTCACGTCGACCGCGACGTCCTCGGCGACCTGCACGTCGTCGAGCTTGCCCGCCTCGACCGCTTCGCTCTCGACCTTCAGCGAGTAGGTGCCGGGCGTCAGGCCGGTGATCTCGAAGCGGCCGTCGGCGCCGCTGCGGATCGGCCGGGATTGCGCGCCGACGAGGTCCAGCAGCGGATTGCCGCGCGGCGCCTTCTGCTTGCTGCCGGTCTCGGCGTAGGCGATCTCGGCGTTGGCGACCGGCACGTTGCTGCCGTCGGTGACGACGCCGGTGATGCGCCCGGCCATCGGCACCGTGATCAGCAGGTTCTCGATCTTGCTGATGCCGTCGGTCTGCACGCCTTCGAGCGTCGCCTTGCCGTGCGTCTGCTGGCCATTGCCGCCGCCACCGCCGCGCCGCCCGCCGAACGCGTTGCCGGCGGTCAGGCGGTAGCTGCCCGCGGCGACCGAACGCAGCGTGAAGTTGCCGTCCTTGTCGGTGCGCGCCTGCGCGAGGCCGTTCTGCGCGACGAGGCCGATCAGCCCGTCCGCGCCGGCCAGCGCGCCCTGTTCGCTGCCGAGCGAGACCTGCATGCCCTGCACCGGGTTGCCGCGCGTGTCGATGACGCGACCGGCGAGGCTCGACGTCGGCAGCATGATGTCGAACGTGAACTCGCGCTGCCCTTCGGGGATCTCGACCTCGAACGTGGTCTGCACCGGCTGGCCGACGAAGCGCGTGACCTGCATCACGTAGTCGCCGGGCTTGATGCCGATCAGCTCGTAGCGGCCGTCCATGCCGGCGGCGTCGGCGCGCACACCCATGCCGAGCAATCCTTCGCGATCGCTGCCGAGCAGCGTCACCAGCGCACGGGGTACCGTCGCGCTGCCTTCGCGCACGATGCCGGTCACGCGCACGCCGTCCTCGCTGTCGTCGTGCACGTCGAGGCGGGTCAGCTTGCCCTGCTTCACCGTCACCGTCTTGAGCCGCATGTTGCTCATCAGCTCGAGCGGGATGTTGTCGGCGCGTTCGTCGAGCCGCGACTTGAAGACGATGTACTGGCCCGGCGGCAGGCCATCGATCTTGTAGTAGCCCGCCTTGTCGGTGGTGCCGCTGCGCATCGAGCCGGCCTGGATCGACAGTGCCACCATCAGCGCATCGGCGAGCGGCCGTTCGCCGAGCCCGGTGACGTTGCCTTCGACGCCACCACCGGCATCGAGCACGATCTCGATCGCGGGCAGTTCGACGCCGGCCTTCACCTCGACGTCCTTAGCCGACGACTTGGCGAGATCGGGGTGGCGCGCGGTGAAGCGGTAGCGGCCTTCTTCGAGGCCCTGCACGCTGAACGCGCCCTTGCTGTCGGTCAGCGCGCTGCGGCGATTCGTCGCCGAGCTCAGCGCCAGGAAGTCGAAGTCCTCGGGATCGATCTGGAAGTTGAACGGGTTGCGATTGCCGCCGCCGTTGTCGCGCGCCTTGTAGGCGGTGACCTGCGCGTCGCTGATCGGCTTGCCGGTTTCGTCGACGACGCGGCCGGCGATCGCGACGCCGGGCGCCAGCTTGAACTCGAGCACCTCGCTGGTCGTGCCCGGCAGCAGGTCGATCTCGCGGTTCTCCGGCTCCAGGTAGCCGTCGGCGCGCACGCGCACGCGCACACGGCCCGGCGGGATGCCGCGCAGCTCGAAGGTGCCGTCGACGGCGGCGATCTCGCGCCAATCGCCATCGAGCCCGTTCATGCCGCGGCTCATCATCGTCTGGCCTTCGGCGAGCTGCCGGGTGCCGGTGCGGCCACCGCGGCGACCGCCGGTCCAGCTCGGGCCGCTGTTGCCGTCGACCGGGCGCCGGCCACCGGCAGCGTCGGCGCCGGCGACCGCCGGGGTGCCGTCCGCCTTCGCTTCGGCGGGCTTCGGGATCTCGCTGCTGCGCGTGTCGACGCGGAAGCGCGTCATCGGCTGGTCGCCGATGGTGACCTTGCCGCGCACGGTGACGCCGCGCTGGATCTCGACCGTCAGATCCTTCTCGTCGAGCTTCACGCCGTAGCGCACCGCGGTCGTGTAGCCGCTCTTCTGCGCCTGCACGACCAGCTGCTCGCCGGTCAGCCCCTTCGCGACGAAGCGGCCATCGGCGTCGGTCAGCGCTTCGACGGTGCGCACCTTCAGCACCATCTTCAGGAACTGCGGATCGTTCGGCCGCTCGAACGGCCGCAGCTCGACGGCGACGCCGGCGACCGGCTGCTTCTGGTCGTCGACGACGCGGCCCGCCAGCGACGCCCCTTCGCCGAGCTGCAGCACCAGGTCCTCGTAGACGCCGCCGTCGACGACGGCGAGTTCCTCGATGTTGCTCGGCGCCTGGTCCTGTGCCGCGGCGAGCAGTGCGACGCGGCCAGCGGCGACGTGCTCGAGGCGGAAGCGGCCCTGCGCGTCGGTGGTGATCGGTTCGCTGCGGCCGTCGGCGGAGAACAGCACGCGACTGATGTCGAGGTAGACCATCGCGACGTTGGCGCCGGCGACCGGTGCACCGGTCGGGTCGAGCACGCGACCACCGACGATCGCGCCCTGGTGGCCCTGGATCGTCACCTCGGTGACCTGCGCCACCTGCACGTCGACACCGTGCGCTTCCTCGAGCGCGATCGACGCCGCCGACGCCGCCACGGTGTAGCCCTGGCCGCTCGGCACGCCGGGCAGGTCGAAGCGGCCCATCGCGTCGGTCGTCGTCTCGAGCCAGCGATACTGGCGATCGGTCAGCTGACCGAGGAACGCGTTCAGGCCAGGACGCACGCTGACCGCAGCACCGGCGACCGGCCCACCGTCGGCGCCGAGCACGACGCCGCGCACGCGGCCACCCGGCGACGCGCGCAGTTCGACGCCTTCCTGGATCTGGCCGGTCGCGAGCCGCGCGGTGCCCGGCGTGCGCACGAACCACCCATCGCTGCGGCCGTCGAGGAACACGCGCCCGGCGCCGAGGCCGAGCAGTTCGAAGGTGCCGTCGGCGTTGCTCGTGGTGCGGCCGAGTTCGCGCCGTTCCGAACGGGTCTCGGTGAACATGCCGCCCTGGATCAGGTCGCGGAAGCGCGCCACCAGCGGCTCGATCGACGGCTCGTCCTTGACCGCGACCACCTCGACGCCGCCCAGCGGCTGGCCGGTCTTGGCGTCGAGCACGATGCCGCGCACGCCGGTCGGCGGGCCACCGGCCTGGACCTGTTCGCGCGCCGGGCCCTCGGTGGCCACAGCACCGCTGCTCGCCGGCTTGGCCAGATCGCCTTGCGCGAGCGCCGCGGCCGCATCGCCTTG
>CAMAUH010000188.1 GCA_945861365.1 Candidatus Kuenenia stuttgartensis | reverse complement strand
TGAGCGAAGCGCACGGCGGCATCGGTGGCGGGTTCGGCGCCGACCAGCGGGTTGCTGCCGGGCCAGCCGACCATCTTGTAGTACGGCCCGTTCGCGCTCGGCAGCCCGAGCTTCGTCGCCGTCGCGGAGGCGTCTTCGAGGCAATAGAGCCGCGATTGCCGCGGCATCGGCCGGTTGTGCATCGACAGCGTCGGCCAGTCGAGCACGGTGACGGCGGTGTGGCCGCCGGCGCCGCGCACGTCGAGCACGACCTGCACGCGATGCAGCGTCAGCGTCGCGTCGTGTTCCGTCTTGCCGACCTGGCGGCCGACGACGACCGCGTCGGCGGCGACGAGCCCGCGGCGCAGTTCCTGTGCGGGGGCGAAGGCGGCGAACGCCGTGAGGAACAGGATGGGGAGCGTGCGCATGTCAGTTGCCATAGAGGACCCGCTCGCGCAGGTAGGCCAGGTTGAGCGTGTTGAAGGCGGTCGCGGTGTTGAGCGTCGTGTTGTAGGACAGCGACGGGCTCATCACGTTGGTAGAGCCGGTGGGGAACAGCGCGGTGTTGCGGATGTGGCCGTCGCTGGAGCCGGGGAAGTTGGTGCTGTCGTTGCCGTAGAGCCCGAGCGGCATCGCGCCGTTCTGCACGAGTCCCATCGAGTGACCGCACTCGTGCGCGAGCACCACCGACGTGAAGCGCGCGAAGTCGTCGATCGCCGTGCGGATCTCGTTCGTGCGCGTGCCGGTCGTGGAGCCGGTCAGGCGGAGGTCGTCGCTGGCCGTATTGCCGATCGGCGTGCCGCCGAGCGACGGTGCCAGCGAGTCGAAGGTCAGGCGGAACAGGCTCGACGATGGGGGGGCGAATCCCGCATCGACCATCGTGTGCAGGAAGATGCCGAGGCGGATGCCCGAGAAGTTCGTCTGCGTGTCGTCGTCCTGCGTCGTGTTGTTCGGGTTGAAGATCGCGACGCCGAGCACGCCGGCGCTGCTGGATGCGCCCGCGATGCTGATCTGCGAGTAGCCGAGCGAGTTGTAGGCGACCGAGGAACTGCCGCCGAAGGAGCCGGATGGCTGCGTCAGCGTGAAGGTGATGTTGGCGTCGGAGTAGAGCGTCGCGAGCTGTGACAGCAGCGCGGTCTTGAACTGGCTCAGCACCGTCGCGGTGCAGTCCACTGCCGTGGGGGCCGCCGACAGCAGGCCCAGCACGATCAGGATCTCCTCGAAGTCGGCGCGGCCATTGGCGCCGCTGGTGACGTCGACCTGCACGCCGCCGGTGATCGCCTGGGTCGTGTATGACTCGACATCGCGCGTGAAGTCCAGGTACCACACCTGGCTCGCATTGACCGCCGTCTCGAACGGCCGCAGCGCGTCGTTGAAGGCCCTCACCGTCGCCGCGAACGTCGACGGCGTGCTGGCGAGGCCGGACGTGTCGACGACCAGCGCCGACAGCGTCACCGGGCCATTGGGGAACGACACCGTCGACGGCACGCGGTAGCTGGCCGCGGTGTTGGTGGCGGACACGGCGGTGAGGAACGGCACGAGGTTGGTGCCGGCGAGCTGGCTGCCCGATGCAGTGCTGACGGCCACGTTCGCGGTGATCTGCGTCTGCGCCGTCGCGATCGCGGTGTTGTCGCTGTAGGCCAGATCGATCGTGAAGCCGTTCGCTGGCACCTGCAGCGTGCCGCCGGCGGAGCCGGTGCCGTTCAGCGCGCTGTCGATGCCATCGATGGTGACGTTGGCGATCGATGGCGCCGAGCCGTCGCTGGTGCCGATCGTGACCGCGGTGCCGCCGTCGCCGAGCTGGCCGGAGGCGTCGACGACGACGTCGTTGGTGGCGCCGAGCGCGATCGTGGTGGTGTTCGGCGTGAAGCTGACCCCGGTGCCCAGCGTCACCCAGACCGTGTTGCTGGTCAGCAGCGTCGGTGCTGTGGTCACGCTGCCGAGCGTGCCGCCGCCCGACAGGGTGAGGTCGGCGTCGGTCAGCAGCTTGCCGCTGGCGAGGGTGACCGTTTCCGAGAAGGTCAGTTGCAGCGTGTCGCCGGCGCTCGGCGACGGCCCCAGCCCGAGGTAGGTGGCCGTGACGATCGTCGGCTTGCTGTCGGCTGGCCCGCCACCGCCGCCGCCACCGCAAGCTGCGGCGAGGGACAACAGGATGATGGCACCGGGAAATCGCTGCGGTGACGGTCGGTTCGTTCCGAACATGATGTATGGCGAAGTGGGCGTTGTTCGCGGCGAGCAGTTATGTGCGGGCTGGGGCGGCGGTGCCGCGAACGGTCGGTGCGAACGGCCGACTGCTGCAGCGGCCATGGCGCGTCGCATCGGTCGATGCAGTGCGAGTGGCCCGGTTGCTCCGCAGCTCCCGTCCGCAGCCTTGGTGGCCACGCCTGATGGGCGCGGCCTGCCTCGCTGCGGCAGCCTGGTTCGCGGTGCATCCGATCGGGTTGCATGTTGCGGCCATGTCATCGGCGTCGCCAGGGTCGAGCCCGAAGCCGCTGCACACGGAATCGGTGCCGGCCGGCCTGTGGCCGCCGGTGGTGTTCCGCTGGCAGGCTGGTAGCGCGCAGGCGCCGTTCACATGGGTGCTGCTCGATGCCGGCTACGAGGAGATCGCCCGTCGCGAAGGCGTGTTCACGTCCGATCTGGTGCCCGATGCGGCGGTCCGTGAGCTGCTCCGGGACGGCCAGACCTGCCACTGGTACGTGCTGGCGACGGCGGCCGGGGTGCCGACCACGAGCAACCTCGAAACGCTCCGCGATCCGCTGCTGGCGAACGGCCGTTGACACCGTCCGTCGGTGTGTCAGGTGTGACCTAACTCAACTCCCGTAAAGGGGATACCGAAAAGGTCCGCGCGGGAGGCCAGCCCCTTCCGCATCCAACCGGGACACACAGCGGATGATGAAGCTCGCCATCGGAGAAGTGGTTCAGGGGTACCGGATCACTCGGTTTCTGGGTCGCGGGGGCTTTGCCACCGTGTTCCTGGCACAACACGAGCAGACCGGCAACAAGGTCGCCCTCAAGGTGGGCGGCAGTTCCGGCGGAGGCCGGCAGGTCACGCGCCTGCTGGAGGTCACTTCGCGCCGTACGGCGGAGGGCATCAGCCCCGACGAACTGCCCGCCGAGGCGGTGTTCTTCGAGCCGGGCGGGATGCGCATCGACCTGTTCGACGGCAACGAGGTGCAGCACCTGCTGCGCAGCGAAGGCGACCTGCTCGCCAACTGCACGCACGAGAACCTGGTCGCGGTCCAGGATCGCCTGGTCGTCGACGGCGCGCCGGTGCTGGTGCTCGAGTACGTCCGCGGCAAGACGCTGCGCGAGAAGATCCGCAGCCTCGAAGGCATCCACCTGAACTGGTTCCTGGCCATCGTGCGCGCGCTGGTGGCGCTCAAGCAGGCCGGCACGCTCGACTACCACGGCGACCTGAAGCCCGAGAACATCGTCGTCAAGCCGAGCGGCAAGGTGGTGATGCTCGACCCGGCGCTGCGCACGCCCGAGCACCGCGTCGTCACGACGACGCCGCACTACAACCCGCTGCTGTTGACCGACAGCCGGGCCGACGTGATGGCGATCGGCATCATGATCTACGAGATCCTGACCGGGACGCTGCCGTTCGACGAGGTGCCGTGGGAGTTCGCCGGGCGCCAGAGCGGCGGCGAGACGCAGCGGTTGTCGCTGAGCTACTTCTTCAGCTACAGCCCGCCGCACGTGCTGAACCCGAAGACGCCGCAGGAGCTGGAGCGCATCGTCTACCGCTGCATCACGGTGCCGACCTACGGCCTGGACGAGCTGAAGACCGACCTCGAGGCCTTCATCAGCAAGGCCTGAGGGTGCCGGCCGTTCGTCAGATGACGAACGGTTCCTTGCCGCACTCGGGCGAGTAGTACTTGATGCGCATCGGGCTGACCTTGCCCGAGACCGGGTCGAACACGTTCACCTCGTCGAGGTCGCGCCCGTACACGTGCAGCGAGATGGTGGGCTTGTCGCTGGTGTTGCCGATGCGATGGATCTCCTCGTACGGCGGCAGCAGGTAGGCGACGCCGCCCTGGCCGACGTCGGTGCCGCGCGATTGCTCGATCTCCGCGTAGTCGGCCCGCTTGCCGTCGTCGAGCCGGTCGTAGCAGACCTCCTCGAGCGAGTTCTGGATCAGGCCCATGACCCCCCAGCAGGAATGGTCGTGGATCGGCGTCATCTGGCCCGGCATCCAGACCAGTGCCAGCACCACGAAGCGGTTCTGCGGGTCCCGGTGCAGCAGGTGGCGCGTGTAGCGGTCCGGGTTGCCGACCCGATGGCGCTCTTCCAACCAGCGGTCCGAGGCGCACAGCTGCTTCGTCGCCGCCGAGACCTCCCGGATGATGATCTTGTTGGCCGGCCGGCGGGCCAGGACGCCCTCGATCGAGGCTACGTAGTCGCGGAGGCCGTAGCCGGAGGTGGCGGTTGTGGACATCGTCGTCATGGTCGGGAAGATGGCGCGGTCTTTACCAGTCGCAGGGAGTCGGCCATTCTGGCCGTTCCGCGGCCGCCTGGCCACCCGTCGCATCTCATGACGAACCTTCGCCTGCTCCTGCCCGTCCTGCTGTTCGCTGCCTGCAGCACCCATTCGGTCATCGAGCAGAGCAAGGCCTACGCCCGGCTCGGCGACCACATGCATGCCTACGAGGTGCTCGAGGTGGCGCGAGCCGAGCAGGCCGCGAACGGTGGCGAAGTCGATGCGGAGCTCGCTGCGGCCCATGCCAGCGCCAGGAAGGAGTTCCTGCGCGCCCGTGCGCGCCACCGCATCTTCCAGGAGAAGGAGGATGGCGCGCTCGCCGACCTCGTCGAGCTGGAGAAGCTGGACCCGAGCTACCCGGGCATCGACGAGATGCGCAACCGCGCCCTCCGCAAGAAGGCGCAGCGCAGCGTGCTGAAGGCTGACGAGCACCTGTTGCGCAAGGAGTTCAAGGAGGCGCTCGCCTGCTACGGAGCGGCCAACGCCGTGCTGCCGGACTTCGCGGCGGCGGTCGACGGGATCGAACGGGTCCGCCAGGCGACCGCGTCGATGACTGCCCGCGCGCACGACCAGTTCCTCGAAGCGGTGCGCAAGCTGCCGGAGTTCCGCTACATCGAGGTGCAGTGGCACGCCGGCAACGTGATCCACAACGACCCGACCCGCACGGACGCCAAGGAGATCCAGAGCAAGGCGCAGCGCGAGAACGCCCAGAAGGCGATGGCGCGCGGCAAGGATTGCGAGAAGAAGGAGCAGTTCGGTGCGGCGCTGCTCGAGTACCGCGAGGCCCATCGCCTGGATCGCGAACTGCCGGAGGCGCAGACCGCGATCGTGCTGATGGAGCAGGAGCTGCAGGCGCTCAGCCTGGTCGACAAGGCGCAGATCGAGATGCGCTCGGGTCGCTTCGACGTCGCGCGTGAGCAGCTGGCGAAGGCCTTCGAGCTGTCGACGCTGGCGCGGCCGCAGATCAGCGAGCTGATCGTGGCGACCAAGAAGCGTGAGGGCGAGACGCGCTACCAGGTTGCCTTGGACCTCGAAGTGCTCGGCAAGAAGGCCGAAGCGCTGGCCGGGTTCGAGACCATCGCGGCCGACTTCCCGGACGGCCTCAAGGACGAGAAGGCCCACATCGTCGGCCTGAAGGCCGACCTGGACGGCGCGGCCAAGGAATGGGCGGCTGCCGAAGCCGCGGAAGCCGCCGGCGACCTGCCGAAGGCGCTGGAGCACTACAAGAACTCGGAGCGCTTCTACTCCACGTGGAAGGATGCCAAGGCGCGCATCGAGCGGCTGACCGAGGAGATCGCCAAGAAGCCCGCCACGCCGCCGGCCCCTGCGGAAGGCTCCACCCCGCCCGCGGGCAACGGCGAAGCCGTCGTGCCGCCGGCGCCGACCGAGACGCCGGTGCCCGCTCCGGCGACCGAGACGCCGACCCAGATCCCGGCGCCGGGCACCGGCGGTCCCGGCAACGGCAACGGCTGATCGACGGACGAGTTCGCTGCCGCCGTGCCGCGCACGGCCGCGTCCGGCATGATCCCGCGCGTGCGCGCGATGTCCCTGGCGAGCCGGTTCCTGGTCACCCTCGCGGTGACCGCCGTGCTGCCGCTGCTGCTCTACGGCTGGTTCTCGCTGCGCAGCATGCGCGAGCAGATCGACGAGCAGGTGGTGCGCGTGTTCCTGCCGCAGCTCGCCGCCGACCACGCCCAGAAGATCGATTCGTACCTGCAGCAGACCGTGCAGGCCTGTGCGATCGTGCGGGAGATCGCGCGCCGGCCGCTGCAGCGTGATGGGGAAGCGCGCCGCCGCGCCCAGGAGCTGCGGTCGTTCGAGGAGCAGGTCGAACTCGTGCCGGACCTGCTCGACAACTACCTGGACCTGCTGCTGCTCGCCGATGCGAGTGGGCGCGTCGTCTACTGGCAGGACGGCCAGCGGCTCGACCTGAGTTCCCACGGCCGCCGCGGCGACCTGGTGCCGGACTCGGTCGCCGACACCGATTGGTTCCGCCGCACGCAGCGGGAACGTGGCCTGCACCTGCTGCCGTGGGGCCGCTCGGGCTTCTTGTTCGGCGGTCTCGAGCACCGTTCGATGGATCCCGGCAGCCACCATGTCGGGCTCGCCATGGACGTGCCGCAGGACGAGGGTCCGCCGGGGGTGCTGTTCGCGCTGTTGCGCTGGACGCCGGTGCAGGCGGTGCTCGATCGCGCCCGCGAAGTGCTGGTCGACAGCGCCCATCTGCCGTCGGCGCGCGTGTTCCTGGTTGGGCGCGAAGGCGTCGTGCAGGGGCATACCGATCGCGCCAACTACGGCCTGCCGCTTTCGCCTGCCGCGCTGCGGCAACAGATGGTGCAGGCGAGTGCCCCCGCCCGCGGCAGCTTCGTCGAGCCCGGTGGCGCCCGCTGGCGCGTCGGCTATGCACCGTGCGGTGCCGGCGCGAACACCGCGTTCGTGATCGGCGTCGCCGTGCCCGAAGCCGAGTTGTTCGCCGCCAGCGACGCGTTCGAGCGCGTGCTGCTGGTCGCCATCGTCGCGACGATCCTGACGCTGCTCGGCTGGTCGTTGATCGCGTCGCGCACGATCACCGCACCGGTGCAGGCGTTGGTCGACGCGACGCGGCGCATCGCCGGTGGCGACCTGTCGGTGTCGGTGCCACCGCGTGGCGGGCCCGAACTCGGCGAGCTTGCGGGCGCGTTCAACCAGATGGCGGGCGATCTGGCGATCGGTCGCGAGAAGCTCGCCGCGGCGCAGCGCGATCAGGCCTGGGCCGAGATGGCGCGGCAGGTCGCGCACGAGGTGAAGAACCCGCTGCAGCCGATGCGCATGGCCGCCCAGCTGCTGCAGCGCGCGCGCAGCGAGCAGGACCCGCGCGCCGACATGGTCGCCGAACGCCTCGCACGCACCGTGCTCGAGCAGACCGACGCGCTCGATCGCATCGCCAGCGACTTCCGCGCCTTCGCGGGCGTGGCGCCGGCGCAGCGCGCGACCGTGGCCGCTCGCGATTGGCTGCAGCAGCTGCAGGAACAGCTCGCGGGCCTGTTCGCCGGCAAGGCGGTCGAACTCGCCGCCGACGTCGACGTCGGCGAGGCGCGCGTGGCGCTCGACCAGAAGGCGATCGGCCGCGTGTTCGTCAACCTCGTGCAGAACGCGCACGAAGCGGCGTCGGCAGGGGTGCGGGTGCGGCTGCGCGCGCGCGTGGTCGACGGCAAGGTCGCTGTGGCGATCGAGGACGATGGCCCGGGCATCCCGGAACCCGTGCGCGCGCGCCTGTTCGAGCCGTACTTCACGACCAAGACGTCGGGCACCGGGCTTGGCCTCGCGATCTGCCGGCGGCTGGTCGAGGCGCATGGCGGCACGATCAAGCTGGCGCGCACGCAGCCGGGGGCGACCGAGTTCGAGATCGCGCTGCCGGTCGCGACCTGAGCGCGCCGCGCTGCATCCGCCGATTCCCCACTACCGAACCTCCGCCGACAGCCGCGCGTCCCCGCCCGGCTACCTGCCGCCAACTCAGCCCTCCCGACCGCCGCCCGCGCCACTGCCGCCACCTCATGCCGAACCGCGCCACCGCCGCC
>CAMAUH010000187.1 GCA_945861365.1 Candidatus Kuenenia stuttgartensis | reverse complement strand
AGCGTCGCATCGCCGCTGCAGCCTTCGTCCAGCAGACGGCGCCGTTCCTCACCGGCCACCTTGCAGGCGGCGAGGAACAGCTGCTGCACGCGTTCGGTGCGATCCGGCATCGGGCGGCGGATGGTAGCGGGTGGCCGGGCAGGCGATGGGATTCCGGGCGATCACTCGGCGATCGCGAAGGCGATCCCCTGCGAGAGCGACATCGTGTTCAGCGCCGGGCAGACGTTCTGCACGCTGCCGAACGTGGCGGCCTGGGCCTGGATCGCGAACCCGATCAGCACCTGGTCGCACGGCACCGGCAGCGAGTAGCTGGCCGCACCGCCCGACAGCACCGCGAAGTCGGCCACCACCGGGTTCACGATCAAGCAGGTGCCGCACGGCAGCACCGGTGTCGTGAGACCGAGGCCGAGCAGGAACGCGCCGAGCGACGCCTGCGCGTCGGTGGTCGACAGCGAGAAGCCGAACGTCGTGTTGCCGATGCCCGGCGAACCGACCAGCGACAGCGTGGTCGGGTGGCCGCACCCGGCCGACAGCACGGTCGGGGTCACCGGCGCGTGCGCGTTCCACTGGCAGGCATAGATGTCTCCCGACGGCGGGAACAACTGCGCCGCGGCCGTGAACGCCAGCGACGCCATGGTGTCGTTGGCGCCGCTGGCATACGCGCTCGCCAGGACCGACTGGGCCATCGATCCGGACAACGGCACGGTCACCTGCGCCCCGCACGTGAGGCAGCCGGTGCGCGAGAAGTTGCGGCACTGCACGATGCTGCTGAGGAAGCCGATCGTCTGTTGCCAGGCGACCGCGTACTTCGGACCCAGCAGGGCCACGGTCGGCTCGCCTTCGTCGGTGCCGATCATCTGGGCCACGGCGGCGGTGGCCACGGGCGGGCCCCAGCTCGTGCCGTTCCAGTTCCACTGCGCGATCGAGACGTCGCGATCACCCAAGGCGCGCTGGTACTCGAGCACCATCATGAAGCTGGTGCCGTCGCCGTCGATGTCGGGCTGGTGCAGGTCGGGGCCGGCCACGTTGCCGATCGCGGCGGGAGCACCGAGCAGGATGCCGAGACGCGAGACCGCCTGGAGATAGACGAACGAGTAGTTGGCCGGCTTCTGCTCGTAGGTCACGGCGATCGCCGTGCGCGACGACTTCGACACGCGCGGCCGCAGGGCCGTGGCGTTGATCGACAGCGCCCGTTCGATGCCGATCGTCGGCACGCCCGAAGCACCCAGCACGTAGTTGCGCAGGAACAGCCCGCTGGACAGGCTCTGCCGGGCGTAGGCGATCACGCCCTGGCCAGCACCACTCGGGTCGCCGGAGAGGTCGGGCGTGAAGTAGTGGGCCGCCCCACTGGTGACCGTGAACGGCGTGATCGTCGTGGCGAGGCCGTCGATGACGGCGCCCATGATCGTGTTCAGCGCGAACTCCGAGGCGCCCTGCTGGTAGACCACGATGCAGCGGTTGCTGCCGGTGTGGTAGGCGATGCGCGGCGCCCGCGAGAACGTGCCCGCGACGCTCGCTACGGGCAGCAGCGAACCGAGGGAGCCGTTCGGCGCCAACGGACGGATCATCACGTCCTTCTGCGTGAGCGACACCGCGCGCTCGAAGACGCACAGCCAGCGCTGCAGCTGCGTGTGCCAGACGATGTGCGGCGCGCTGTCGTTCGACGGGACCACGGCGATTCCCTGGACGGCGCTGACGAACGGGTCGAGCACGAGCGGCAACGCCGCGCGATCGACGAACGAAGCCGGCAGCGACAGTTCGACGAAGTCGCCATCGCGACGGATCGCGCCGCGCGCCCGGGCGCCATTGGCATCGATGCCGGTCACCGTGCCCATGTGCACGAGGCGCTGGCCATCGCGCACGAAGTCGATACCACCGTCCGCCGCGGGCGCGGCGAGTTCGCCGAGGCCACCGAGGCGACAGCGCACGACGAGGTCGCCGCGACCGGGCAGCGTGTCGAACACGAACGACTGCTCCATGCCGGCATCGCGCAGTTCGTAGCGTTCGCGGATCTGCGGCGAACGGTCGTAGACGGCCGTGTCACCGTCCAGCGCCGGCGCATCCTGCAGGTCGCACGGCAGTGGCGTCGTGCCGCGGTGGATCGAGTGCAGCGCGAGCTGCAGCGGCGCCACCGCGAGCGCGTCCCGGCCGAGCACCGGCGTGAAGTGCGCGCCATTGCCATCGAAGCGCACGAGGTAGTCGTTGCCGCAGCCGAGCAGGCCAGCGCCATCGGCGCGCAGGCCGTGGCCTTGGTGCATGCCGGAGGAAGCACTGACGGGGACGGTCGAGACCGGCGACTGCGCGAAGCCCAGCGCACTGACGAGGGCGAGCGCCGACAGGCCGGGGAGCGTGTTCATTGTAGAGTTCATGGCGGGGCTCACTGGATGGTGACTTGCAGGGCGTTGGAGAGGTCGAACAGGAAGGTGGAGCAACCGGGCGTGGCGGTGTCCTGCACCAGCCATTGTTGGTAGTAGGAGAGGCCGACCAGCTGGCTGCCGCCGACGATCGGGATGCTCCAGGCGGCATTGCCGTAGGCATCGGTGGTCGTCGGGCCGAGCACGAACGCATTGGCGAGGTCGGGCACCAGCACGCAGGCGCCGCAGCCGCTCGCGTCGCGGCGGGCGAAGCCGAGCACGAGCCAGGAGATGCCGCCGGCCGGCGCGTGCTGCAGGATGGCCATGTGGTGGCTGCCCTGGTGGCTCGAGCATTCGTCGACCGTCGTCGCGGTGAGGCCACCGCAGCCCGGTGCCACCTGGGTGGCGATGCCGTCGGCGGGCGTCCAGCGCTGCGCGAGCAAGGTGCTCGCCGTGCCGTCGTCGTTCTGCCAGACGAGCAGGGCGTCGTCGCGCGTGCTACCCGTCTCGCCGCCACTCGCCTGCGCGGCGAGGCACGCGGCCACCTGCTGGCCGACACCCGCTTGCACCGTGATCGGGGGTTCGCACGGCAGGCAGAGGCTCTGGCCGAAGGTGCGCAGGCCGAGCACCTGCGTCGTCGTGCCCTGCGTCCAGGCGACCACCGCGTTGCGACCGCTCATCGCCACCGTGGGGCGGAAATCCTGCACGCCGGTGTTGGCAGCGACCACGCCGGTGGCCAGCAGGTCGCGCTGGTTGGTCACGGTGTTCCAGCCGAACGTCATCGCGGTGATGTCGTTCAGCGTGGTCGAACCGGCTTCGAGCATCTGCGCGGCGAGGAACCAGTTCTCGCCGTCGCCGTCGAGCGCGAAGCCCGAGTAGGCGCGCGTGCCAACGAGCGTGTTGCCGGTGCCGACCTGCGTCGTGCCGACGTAGGTGCGCGTGCCGATCGTGCCCGCGGCGGTGAGCCAGCCGAGCATGCAGCGGTTGGCGGCGCCACCGCTGCGCGGCAGGCGCACGGCGGTGTTGGTGCCAGCACTACTGGCCGTCACCATCGCGCCAGGCGTCAAGCCGAGGCTCGCCGACATGCTGACGGTGGTGAGCATGACGTCGCCGTCGGTGAGCCATGCGCACAGCACCGTCGAACTGCTCTCGGTGGCGTTGCCGGCCATCTCGAGGCCGTTCTCGTCGCTCAGCGAGGGCGCGATCGGCAGCGTCGCCCCGAGCGCCGTCGGCGACACGCCGCGCACGAACAGATCGCGATGCGTCGGCAGCGGCGCCACCGTCATGGTGTCCTGCCAACCGACCACGAACGCGTTGCGCACGCTGCAGTCGGCGACCCGCGCGCGCTGCGAGTTCGCACCGCTGCGGATCACGACCGAGCTGCCCGACAGGTCGGCACCGGCGGTGGTCTCGCGGTTGACGAACTGCCCGTAGATGTCGCCGGTGCTGGCCGACAGGCGCCGCCACCAGACGACCAGGTACTTGCCGAGGCCCGCGTCGTAGGCCACCTGCGGATCGAGGTTGCGGCCGGTCGCGTTGGCCGTGAACACGGCCCCGACCATCGGGTCGAGCACGAGCGGCAGCGCCGCGTGGTCGACGAACGCCGCCGGCAGCCGCAGCAGCAGCTGGTCGCCGGTGCAGGACAGGCTGCCCGTGCAGACCTCGCCGCGCGCGTCGATGCCGAGCACCGTGGCGATGCGCACGCCGCCGAACTCGTTGCCGAACGACACCGCGCCGTCGCCCTGCGTCTGCAGTGCCAGCTGCGTGGCGACCTGGACCGCGACCACGAGATCGCCAGCACCGGTCGGCCGTTCGTGGAACACGAACGATTGCTTCAGGCCCGCCGGCCGCACCTCGTACGTCTCGTCGATCGCACCGCGGCGGAACGACACCGTGCGGTCATGGAAGGTCGGCTCGACGGCGTCCAGCGACTGCTTGGCCACCCCACGCCCGAAGGCCACGCCGCGCAGCGTGACCGGGAACTCGACCGGCGCCTGTTCACCGAGGGCCGGCGTGAACTGGGCCCCGTTGCGATCGAAGCGGGCGCGGTAGTCGACGCCCGCCCCGACCAGCTGGCCTTCGTCGTTCTGCAAGGCGGCGAACCGGCCCATCGCGTCGGCGATCGCCGGCGGCGCGACCGGCGCGCGCAGGACCTGGTCGGGGCCCTGTTGGCCGAGCAAGAGGCCGGGCCAGATCGGCACGGCGAAAAGGAGGGAGAGGAGCGGGGATCGGGTCATGGGAATGCGGTCTCAGGGCGCCGGTGGGCGCCTCGACCCCATCCACACCGTTCCGCGCGCGATTCCCCGATGGATTTCCGGCCGCGACGGCCATCACCCGCTCCCGCCGGTCTCCTGAACCCGGTCTGGGCGCGAGTCTCGTCGCCGCCAACGTCGGTGGCATGACGAAGACGAGCGAAGGCAAGTGGCGCAGCTTGATCGCTGCCCAGGAGAGGAGCGGGCTCGGTGTGCGCGAGTTCGCCGCGAACCACGGGGTGGTCCAGGACCGCTCTTGGACTTCCGATCTCCGGAGCCGTTCCCTAGAAGGTGGTGCCGAGCGGGTTCGACAGGCGCGTCAGCAAGCCAGCCTCGAGGCCCTGCCACCACGACGTGATGCCCCCGAGTCCGGCGGGCACCGTGACCGAGGTCGTCACGCTGGTCATGCGGGCGGTGTTCGGCAGCAGCTGCACGCCGACGACCAGCAGGCCAGCGGGGTCGAGGCCGAGCACGCCGAGGCCCGGCACCGGCAGGTTCGCGGGCGCGACGCTGTAGCCGAGGATCACCACGTCGCCGCCGAGGCCGTGCTGGTCGAGCTGCACCACGCCGGGGCTGGCGAAGCCTGGCCGCACCGACAGGCCGGCGACCGGTTGCAGGTCCAGGTGCTGCCACGCGAACGCCAGGGTGTCGTCGAAGTACATCTGCCCGTACTCGGTCCACGCGCTGTGGTCGGCGCCGGGGATCGGGCGGAACTCGAACGGCACGCCGACCGCCTGCGCGCGCGAAGCCAGTGCCACCGCCTCGGCGAAGTCGACGGTCTGGTCCGCGGTGCCGTGCGTGATGAACAGCGGCGGTTCGCCGGCTTCCATCGAGTTCAGCACCGGCAGGGCGCCCCACAGTTCGACGACCATGCGCACGCGCGACGAGTAGCCGGGGTTGCCGGAGTCGCCTTCCGTCGTGCTCGTGTAGACCGAACTCAGCACGGTCGCGGCACCCGCCGAGCCACCGAGGGCTGCGATGCGGTCGACGTCGATGCGCCGCGCGGCGGCATTGGCGCGCAGCCAGCGCACCGCCGCCTGGAAGTCGAACACCGCATCCTGCACGACGCCGGGCGACGTCGGGATGCCGGCCTGGCCCAGGCGGTAGTCGATCGAGACGGCGACGTAGCCGGCGTTGGCGAGCTGCGTGCAGATGCCGACCATCGCCCCCATGCTGCGGCTGCCGCCGATGAAGCCGCCGCCGTGCACGACGACGAACGCGGGCCGCGCCGCCAGCGGGTCGCCGGCCGGTTCGTAGAAGTCGAGCAGCAGGTCCTCGGGCAGGCCGGTGAACTGGTTGATCGCGTTGCCGTAGACGATGGCGTTCTGGCGCGTCACGTTCGGGAACACCGGGTCGCGGAAGCGGCACGACTGTGCCGCCGCGTCGCCGAGCAGGGCGGCGAGGGAGAGCAGGGAGAGGAGGGTTCGCATGGTGGTGGGGCGGCGCTGTGGGTTGGTGGTGGGCGCCGCAGCGGGCAGGTTCCCAGGTTGCCTCGGCTCGTCAATCGGGGGACGCGGGGGCGCCTGCGCTAGGCCCGTGCCGCTCTCGGGCGCGAACGTGGCCGAGCAAGTTCGGCGGGGACCCCTGGGAGCCGCCGCTTCACCGCCGGCGCGCGCTCGACGCTCCTGCGGCGCACGCTGCTGGCGATGCGGCCTCGCGGCGGCTGAGCCGGAACGGACGGAGCGAGCGGTGCCCGCCGTGACGGCCCGGCGGCCGCTGCAGGTTCTGCTCGGCCTCAGTTGGCGATGACCGTGTAACCATCGGTCGTCTGCAGGCCGACCGAGGTCAGTGCGACCGCCTGCAGATGGAACGCCAGCGGTCGCACCGCGGCGGGTAGCGCGAGATGCAGGGGCGCGAGCTGGAACAGCACGACATCTGGCGACGGCACCAGCAGGCAGGGCACCAACCCCGACGGGGGCAACAGAACGGGCTGTTGGGTGAGGCCCACGACGTAGACCGCCAACGCCCCCGAGCTCACGATCGTCGCGTTCATGCCGCGGTCGGCGAACACGGCCACCGGCGGATCCAGTCGGGCCGAGTCGAGAGCGCCGGAGCCGAAGCCGCATCCCAACGCCGACTGCACGACGATCAGGTCATTGGCAGGCCGCAGGGTCAGGTGGACGTCCGTCAGCGAGCCGCCGCCCGTCGACAGGAACGAGCTCATGACCACGCGCACCCGCAGCGGTTGCCCGGCAATCACCTGCGGCGCCATGGAGAACGTGCCCGGATCGACCAGGTCGATCGTGCCGTCGTTGTGCAGATCGATGGCGACCGTCGATGCCGGCAGACCCTGGGAGATCTCGGTCTGGCGACGGATCTCCAGGATGGCGGGCACCGGCCCGCCGATCGCGGTGAACTCGACGAGGAACTCGTGCCCCGTCGCCGTGGCGCCCACCGCGCTCGCCGGGGCGACACTGAGGGACTGACGCAACAGCACAAGCGCATCGGTGGATTGGGCGAGCGAACTCCACGATACGGACGCGACGTCGGTCACACTGAGCGCGGCGGACGCCTGCCCCGCCGCCGGCAGCAGGCCGGCAGGCTGGGTGGCCTGCGCCACGTTGAGGCCGGAGCTGACCTGCACATGGAGTGGCACGAGCGCCGTGACGGTGGTGGTCACGGACTGCGCCAGGAGAGGGGTGATCGCGCAGGACAAGAGAGCCGCGGCGTGTTCGAGGCGCATGAGCGGCGATATCCCGGGGAGCATGGGCGGTAACGCTCGCCTGATGCGAAGTCGCTGAGGCGGAGGCGCGGGTCGCGTTCCTGCGACAAAGCGCCTTTCAGAACTTCACGACGGCGACCGGCGGCCGCGGCACCCTGGGGGCTCGCCCGATGACAAGTGCAAGGGTACTCAGTCCATGTGGGCGCGCGGGTGGCTGCGCGCGACCGCGAGAAGCGGGAGAAGCTGTGCCGCCATGCGGTGCTTTCGGCGGTGGCGGAGTCGCGGCTAGCGGAACTGGCGGGCGGGCGCGGATTGCTTGCTCGCTGAAGAAGCGGTGGAAGGTCGGCACGACACACGTGGTGATGCCGGCCTTCTCATCCCATCCATCCCCGAGCGGCGGCGAGCTCGCGGCGGATCATCGCCCGCTAGCTGGCGCTTCAGGGAGAACTCAGGGCCACGCGGAAGCCGACGTAGTCCGAGCGAGTGTCCGGAGGGAAATGAAAGGCCCGGTCCCCAGACCTCCCCAACATTGCGGGCGTCAGCCAAGCGCCGCCACGGATCATTCGGCTGTAGCCATCCTTCGGGCCAGTGGGATCGCTTACCGCGCCCTCGGGGTAGTCACCGCCCCAGTCGCTGCACCACTCCATCACATTGCCGTGCATGTCATACAGACCCCAGGCGTTGGGCTCCTTCTTGCCGACCGGCTGCGATGTGCCTTTGCAGTTCGAAGAGAACCAGCCGTAGTCATCCGCCAGTTCCAT
>CAMAUH010000186.1 GCA_945861365.1 Candidatus Kuenenia stuttgartensis | reverse complement strand
GGTAGCGCTCGGCGATCGGCGTCGATTGGCCGAGCTCCTTCTGCAGGGCGGCCAGACGCTCGGGACGCTCGAGCAGCTTTGGATCCGCCGACTGCGCGAGCAGTTCCTGCACGCGCGCGGCGATGCCGTCAAGACGTTGGCGGACCTTGGGTCGCAGCACCATCAGCGCTCCCTCGCAAGCCGGCCGACGCCAATGGGCCGATCATGGCGACGCGTCGCCATGACCGCTCCCTACGCCTTGGCCCCTTCCTTGGACTTGCCGTAGCGCTTCAGGAACTTGTCGACACGACCCGCGGTGTCGACGAACTTCTGGGCGCCCGTGAAGTACGGGTGGCAAGCCGCACAGATGTCGGTGCGGATCTCGGTCTTGACCGAGCGGGTCGTGAACTTGTTGCCGCAAGCGCAGGTGACGGCGCAATCGGCGTACTTCGGATGGATGTCGGCTTTCATGGCGAACGACGCGCCGTGGGCGCGCCAATCGAGGGGCGAGGAGTGTAGGAACTGGCTCGCGTCGGTCAACAACCGAACCGCTGCATCGCCAGGATCGCGGTGGCATCGCGCCGCAACCCGACGGTTGTCAGGGAATCCAGGCGAGTCAGTTCGCCAGTTCGGCCGGCGACGCAGCGATCCCGCGCAACTGGATGGCCGACGCTGCAAGTGGCCGCTCCACACGCAACGCCCCCAGCAATTCCAAAGCAGCGGCCCGCGCCGCGGCGTCGAGTTGCGCAAAGTGCTCCGTCGGCAGCACGATCGCGGCACGGGCACCGAGCCGAACCGGGCCCAGCCCGACCGGCGGCGCGCGCCGCAATGCGAGGCCCCCCTCCGGGAACACCTCGAAGACCGGCGCAACCTCCGTCGGCAACGACCACCCGGGCGCAACCAGCAGCACCTCGCCATCGATCGCCGCGATGCGGAAGCCGAGCTCGAGCAGCGGCGAGGCACTGGGCAAGGGCGACGCGGACGGACCGCGGGCGAGCTCCCCGGCCTGCACGCTGCGGTAGAGCCAGACGAGTGCAACCGCGGCAGCCAACAGGGCCACGCCGCCGCGCGCGAGTGGATGCTGTGGCAGCACCTTCATGCCGGCCCTCGCATGCGCCGCAACAGTTCGCGCACGGCCGGGACGTGCAGCCCGACGACCGTGTCGAAGCTCCCAGCGATGACGCGGAAGAAGCCCTGGGCATCGTCCTGCACGCCGTAGCTGCCAGCCTTGCCGCGCCACTGCTGTGAATCGAGGTAGCGAGCCAACTCCCGCGGATCGGGTTGTCCGCACTGCACCTCGGCACTCGCCACCAGCAACTCGGCACGGCCGGACGACGCCTGACGCATGAGGTGCGCAGTGTGGACCCGGTGCACGCGCCCAGCCAATTGGCGCAACATCGCCTCGGCATCACCGCGGTCGCGTGGCTTGCCCAGCTCACGGCCATCCAGATCGACGACGGTGTCGACCGCCAGGACCGGGACCCCGGCGTCGAGGACGGCGGCGCCCATGCCCTTGCGGGTCGCGCGTTCGATGGCCAAGGCCAGTGGCTCACCGCGCTCACTGGCATGCTCGTGACCACCACCCGGCGCATACTCCGGGCCCGGCTCACAAAGGGCGAAATGGAGGCCCGCAGCTGCCAACAGTTCGCGCCGGCGCGGCGAAGTCGAAGCCAGGTAGAGATCCAGATCGGTCACCGCAGCATGGTCCCGAAGCAACCAGGCCAAACAAGTTCCGAGCGCGGGCGCGGCCACCTTTCAGGGGCAGAAGACGCTCCGCAAGCCGAACGCCGAACGCCAGACTCGGCTCAGCTGCTGCGACGCTTGCCTGGGGGCGCCAAGCGGACCAACAGGCACGCGGGCGACAGAAGGTGCTTGGTGTTCACCTTCCGGCCACCGACGTGAGGACCGACGTCGAGCGGCAGGTAGCCGTATGGCTTCAGCGTGGCCCGCAACTCGTCGAGATGCTTGTTGGCCACTGCCGGCTCGATGCCCAGGCGCTGCTGCGCGCGGAGCGTCGACTTGTCGGAGAAGCACAACTCCTCGATCGTCAGCAGGTTGGTCAGGAACGTCGCCACCTGCGGCTGCACGGCCGGCACCCGCTGGAAGAAGGTGTTGCGGTCACTGATGCCCGCTTCCCGCAGGAACCCGAGGCTGACGCCGTTCTGGTCGTTGTAGATCTGCGCCACCGAGTCACGCACGGCGAGGCAACGATCGAACAGATTCGGGATCGGCAGATCCCGCAGCATGTCCTCGACCTCGAACGCCTCGGTGACCCGGAACTCGTTGCGATCGACGAAGCTCTCGGCGATGCGACGACGAACTTCCTGACCGAACCCGCATGGCAGGCCATCGGCGAAGTAGAAGTGCAACATCGCGTCGACCAGGTCGAGCTGGGGCAAGGCAGCCCCTTCAGCTGGAGCAGGCGGCTCCGGCAGGTCCGCGAGAACGGCCTTCAACTCGCCCAGCAACCGGTGCACGTTGTCGGCAGTCGGCGCGAGCGGTTCGCGTGGATCCGGCGGCGCATCCGAGACGGCCGCGGTTTTCAGCTTCTTCTTCGTCGTCACCACGACCTCACTACGCAACCGGCAGGAACCGACGGGACCAGGACGAGGGTAGACGCCAGTGGCGATGAAGCACCACGCAGCGGCCCAGATCGAGGGTGGCCCAGTCGAGGGTGGCCCAGATCGAGGCTCGCTGGCAGACCTACGCTCACTTCTTCTTGGCAGCCTCGGCGCGGGCGGCCTTCTCGGCCTTGCGCTGCGCGCGCGGCTTGCGCTGCTTCTTCTTCGGCGGCGTGAACGGCGCCGGCTTGCCCTTGCTCTTCTGGCGCTCGTCAGCCTTCGGCACCGGCACGGTCAGACCCGACTTCTCGATCATGCGGGCAACCGTGTCCGACGGCTTGGCCCCCACCGACATCCAATACTGGATGCGCTCGGTGTTCAGCTTCACTTGCTCCTGGGCGCGCGGCATCAGGGGCAGGAAGTAACCCAGCGCCTCGATGATGCGACCATCACGCGGGAAGCGGGGATCGGTAGCCACCACGCGGTAAGTCGGGTGGTTCAGACGGCCAAATCGTTTCAGACGAAGCGTGACTGCCAAGGGAAACTGTCTCCGTGCGTGCGGGAGCCGCGAAAGGGGCGAGGAGCAAAGCAGAAGGCGCTTGGAGTTGCCAGCGGATTTTCGCTCTGTTCACCACGCCGGGCCCGCGGCACTTCAGCGACGCCGACCACCCGGGAAGCCAGGGAACCCGCGGCCGCCGCCGCCGCCAGGGAACCCACCCCGCGGACCACCCATGCCACCAAGCCCGGGGAAGCCCCCAGGCCCACCACCGCCCCCGCCACCACCCAGCAGGCTGTCGAGGCCCGGCGGCATGCCGCCGCCCCCCTTGCCCATGCGCTTCATCAGGTCCTGCATCATCTTGAACTGCTTGATCAGGCCGTTCACGGCTTCGAGGTCGTTGCCCGACCCGGCCGCGATACGGCGGCGGCGCGGCAGATCGATGACATCGGGGCGCTGCCGCTCGCGCACGGTCATCGACAGGATCATCGCCTCGAGCCGCTTCATGTGCTTGTCGTCGAAGTCGACGCCCTGCAGCGCGGAACCGACGCCCGGCAGCATGCCCAGCACCTTCTTCAGCGGGCCCAGCTTCTTGATCATGTTCATCTGCGCGAGGAAGTCCTCGAAGGTGAACTGACCCTTCTGCAGCTTGCGCGCGGCCTGCTCGGCGTCCTTCTCGCTGATGACCGACTGCGCCTTCTCGACCAGGCCGACGACGTCGCCCATGCCGAGGATGCGGCCGGCCATGCGCGACGGATCGAACTCCTCCAGATCCTCCGGCTTCTCGCCGACACCGGCGAACAGGATCGGCCGACCGGTGACCTTGACGATCGACAGCGCCGCGCCACCGCGCGAATCACCATCGACCTTGGTCAGGATCAACCCGTGCAGCGGCAGACGGGCGTGGAACTCCTTCGCCGAGTTGACCGCGTCCTGGCCGAGCATCGCGTCGCACACCAGCAGCACGCCATGCGGCTTCGTCACCGCATGCACCTCCTGCACCTCCTTCATCAACGCCTCGTCGATGTGCAGGCGACCGGCGGTATCGAGGATGACGACGTCGTGGCCGTGCGACTTCGCGAACTCCACGCCAGCGCGACACACCTCGGGCGGGCGCTTCTGCTGCGGCGCCGCGAACACCGCGATGCCGAGCTGCTTGCCGAGACTCTGCAACTGGTCGACAGCCGCGGGGCGCTGGAGGTCGGCCGCGACGAGCAGCGGGTTCTTCTTCTTGTGCTTGCGCAACCACAGGCCGAGCTTGGCGCAGGTGGTGGTCTTGCCGCTGCCCTGCAAGCCACACATCATCAGGATCAGCGGCGACTGCGGCGCGACCGGCAAACCCGTCGCTTGCCCACCGAGCAGCTCGGTGAGCGCGTCGTGGAAGCACTTGACGAACTGCTGGCCGGGCTCGACCGACTCGATGACCTTCTGGCCGAGCACCCGTTGCCGGACATCGGCGACGAACTCCTTGGCGACCTGGAAGTTGACATCCGCTTCGAGCAGGGCGGTTCGCACTGCCCGGATACCCTCGTCGACATTCGCCTCGGTGAGCACCTTCTGACCCACGATGGCGCGGTAGGCCTTGCCGAGCGCATTGGCGAGCGAATCGAACATCCAGCCGACAATGCTGGCGCAGCCGAGCGTGGTCAAGAACGCATCTCGATGGCGCCGGCGCGAGGGCCACACCTGGACGCCCGCGTTACCGCGAGTACCGTCCGGCAGTCCCGACTGCAGCTGGAACACATCTTGCCAAGTGGCGCCGCCATGAACCCACGCTCGTTGCCGTTCGCCCTCCCCCTCCTGTTGGCGGTCGCTTGCGCAAGTCCCGGCGACACCGAGCGACGCGAACATCCGCACGAGTTGGAACTGCGCGAGCTGCAACAGGCCCAGCAGCTGTTTCGCGAACAGAACACAGTGCCACAGGTGTTCGACTTCGAAGGCCATGGCCGCGTGACGGTGCGCGAGATCAGCCTGGATGGTTTCCCCGGTGGCACCTACCTGCGGTGCCGCTTCCACTACCAGAACCGGACCGACAAGCCGGTCGTGCAGGCATGGGTCTCCCTCGACGTGCTCGACGCCGAAAAGAACCCGGTCGCGACCCAGACCGCCCACTGCATCGTGCCGATCCCGGTCCCGATCGCACGCGGCAGCTACTACAGCGACGAACTCCGCCCGCCCACGTTCGGCGTGCACCTGCAGCCGGGCTGGTCGTGGCGCATCCGCTGCGTCGCGGACCTGGAGCAACCCGACGAGCCTCTGAACCCACCCGTGCCGGAACGCACGCTGCAACAATCGGCGCCGATGTACATCAAGGACCGCGCGTTCCCGTTCTACGGCCCGATCTACTCGCGCTGACCGCGGCCCGGCTGGTCAGCGGTCCTTGACCTTCTGCAGCCGCTGCTTGCCCTTGTCGTTCCACTGTGGCGCCTGATCGCGGTTGGCCAGCTCCAACGTCAGCTCCAGGCAAGCACGGATGATCTTGGTCATGTGCGGGATGTCGAGCTTCTCGACCTGATCACTCGGCCGGTGGTAGTCCTCGTGCAGCGAGCCGGCGCTCAACGAATGCGCGACGACACCGCGCCGGGCGAACGAGTAGTTGTCGCTCTGGGCGAACAACTGCGCCGCCATCGGGAACTCCACCACTTCGACCCCACCGCGTTGCAGCGCCGTAGCTGCGATCGCCGCGAAGTCACTGAGATCCGCGCCGGTGATCCAAGCCTTGCCTTCCTTGCCAGCTTCGGGACGGCCCAGCATCTCGATGTTCAGGTTGGCGACCACCTTGTCGAGCGGCACCGGGGACCGGGCGCAGAACCCGGCTGAACCCAACAGGCCGCGCTCCTCGGCGGCGAAGCAGACGAACAGCACGCTGCGGCGCGGCGCTGGCATCTTCGCCATCGCTTCCGCGAGCAGCAGCACGGCGGTGGTCCCGGTGGCGTCGTCATCGGCGCCGTTGTTGATCGCATCGCCATCGACCGGGCGGCCGATGCCGATGTGGTCGTAGTGCGCACTGACGACGACGAACTCGTCGGCCTTGTCGGTGCCGCGCAGCAGCGCCATCACGTTGTGCTGCGGCACCTCGATCTTCTCGGCCGCCGGCGCCGACCACGTCATCGACCACAGCACCTCGGCGTTGTCCGCCGGCGCCTTCGGCAGCAAGCCCGCACGCACCAGGAACACCGGCCGCGCGGCCTGGCGTCGATTGCCGAGCACCCGATGGCTGCCGCCGGCAGCCAGCCAGCGAGCGCTCTGTTCGTCGAGCTCGCAGACCACGGGGCGGCGCGCATTGTTCGCGGTCAACAGGCGCTGCAGCACCGGGTCGTCGAGCAAGGCGACCGTGCACTCCTCCTTCGCACCAGCGACGGCATCGGCGACGGTCAACTGGCGGACGTCCTTGTCCGCGACCAACGTGATCTCCTGGACATCCTTGCCAGCGGTGCGCACCAACGTCACCGCGACCTTGCTCGAGTCGACCAACCAGCCCGGCAGCGTGAACTCGTGCAGCCAGGAGCCTTCCTTGACCTGGTTGAGGCCAGCCTTCGCGAAGCGCGCCGACAACCACTCGGCCGTCGCCTGCAGTTCGGGGCTGCCGGTGTCGCGCCCGGCGCGCTCGTCCGCGGCGATCCAGCCCACGGCCTCACGCACCCGCTCCTCGGTGATCGTCGCGGCCTGGGCGGCGAGCGGCCAGGCGAGCAGCAAGGACACGAACGGCAACGGCAATCGGTTCTTCATCGTGGTGCAGTCTGGGTCAGCAGGTCGTTCAGCGAGCCGGATCGGTAACCGAACACGTCGAGGGCGACGAACAGGTAGCCGGCGGCCTTCAGCTCGCGGCCGATGCGTTCCCGTTGCGCGAACGCCGCAGCGATCTCGTCGCCGGCCACTTCGACGCGGGCGACGTCGCCATGGTGCCGCACGCGGAACTGGCGCAGCCCGAGCGCGCGCAGGGCAGCTTCGCCGCGCTCGATGCGCTGCAGCACGGCGGCGTCGATCGGGCTGCCGAACGGCACGCGCGACGACAGGCACGCCATGCTCGGCTTGTCCGCCGTGCGCAGGCCGTGCTCACGGCTGTAGCGCCGCACGTCCTCCTTGCCGAACCCGGCATCGACGAGCGGCCCGAGCACGCCGTGCTCGGCCGCCGCGCGCTGGCCCGGACGATGGTCGCCGAGATCGTCGGTGATGGCGCCGTAGACGACCGCCCAATCGGCCGGCGCGATCGCGGCGCGCTGCCGGGCGACGGTGACGAACAGTTCCTTCTTGCAGAAGTAGCAGCGGTCGCCGGCATTGGCCCGGTAGGCCGGCTGGTCGAGTTCGTGCGTCGGCAGCACCACGTGGCGAGCCCCGATCTCCACCGCCAACGCCGCGGCGTCGGCCAGTTCGGCGCGCGGCAGCGACGGCGAGTCGGCGGTGACGGCGACGACGCGATCGCCGAGCGCCGCGCGGCAGGCGTGCAACAACGCCGTCGAGTCGACGCCACCTGAGAACGCGACCACGGCGCCAGGCAGTGCTGCGAGCGCTGCGTGCAGCGCCGCGACCTTGTCGGCGTAGGGCAGGGAAGCGGTGGCGGGCAACATGCGGCCGTCCCTTCTACTGGCCCCGGCCATCGTGGACCACCCGGCCGTCGATCACCGTCAGCAACACCTTCGCCGTCAGCAACTCGTCATCGCTGCACGTCAGCAGGTTGCGGTCGAACACCGTGAAGTCGGCGCGCTTGCCGTCCTCGATCGTGCCGAGCTGCTGCTCGGCGAACATCGCGTAGGCGGCGTGGCGGGTGAACCCGCGCAGCGCTTCCTCGCGCGACAGCCGCTGGTCCGGCCGCAACACCCGGCTCTGCCCATCGACCATGCCGCGCGTCGTCACGGCCGCGAACAAGCCCTTGCGCGGATCCACCGATTCGACCGGGAAGTCGCTGCCGAACGGCACCATGACGCCGCGATCGAGGAAGCGCCGCCACGCGTAGGCGCGCAACACCCGCTCGGGCCCGAGCCGTACCGGCGCCCATGGCATGTCCGACGTCAGGTGCGTC
>CAMAUH010000185.1 GCA_945861365.1 Candidatus Kuenenia stuttgartensis | reverse complement strand
GGATGCTGCACAGCGGGATGTTCCCGTGGGCGGCGAATCGACGTCAGGAAATCCGTTCCGCGGCGTTACGGGCCGCTGACGCTTGCAGGCTGGGCAGCCAAGGAAACGACGCAGCGGGGCCCTCGGCGTCGATGCGTCAGTTGGCGCATCCCGCGTCGCGGCGTTGCGAGACTCCTGAGCTGCGCCGCCCCCGTGGGCGGGGCAGCTCAGTGCCCGGCACCCTCGCGCACCGCGTTGACGTTCCACTGCGGGATCGTGATCGCGATGGCGCCGCCGGCGGGCGCGCGCAGCAGCTTCGCCTGGCAGCCCAGGCGCGAATCGAGGTTGACGTCGCGGGCGGTGTCGAGCTGGTCGAGTTCGTCCTCGCTCGCGGCCGACAGGCATTCGGCACCGGCGGTGACCTTGACGTGGCAGGTCGAGCAGGCGCAGACGCCGCCGCAGGCGTGGTCGAGGTGCAGGCCCTGCTCCATCGCCGCGTGCAGGATCGTCTCACCGACCGCCAGCGTGAAGGACCGGGTCTCGCCGGCCACGGTGAGTCGCGTCGTCGTCACTTGGAACCCTCTTCGCGCAGTGCCTTGGTGACCGCCGAACTGATCACGTCGTCGGCGATCGTCGCGGTCAGCTTCGACAAATCGTCGCAGGCCTGCTTCAGCGTCGGCGCATCGGCGTTGCCGACCAGCAGCTTGGCCAGTGCCTTGGTGGCCTTCTGCACCGCGTAGGTCTGGTCGGGCGGCAGTTCCGCCATCGCCAGCGCCTTCTGCGTGCCGCGCACCATCGCCTCGGCCTTGACGCGCAGGTCGATCGCTTCGCGCGCCAGGTAGTCGGCCTGCGCGTGTTCGATCGAGTCGAGCATCATCTTGCGCACCTCGTCGCGGGTCAGGCCGAACGACGGCACGATCTGGATGCTGGCCTCGGCGCCGGTGCGCTGTTCGCGGGCGTTGACGCGCAGCACGCCGTCGGCGTCGACCAGGAACGTCACCGCGATGCGCGGCAGGCCGGCCGGCAGCGGCGGGATGCCGCGCAGCTTGAAGTGGCCGAGCCGCCGGCAGTCCTTCGCCAGCTCGCGTTCGCCCTGGAACACCGTCAGGTCGACGGCGGTCTGGTTGTCGACGCCGGTCGAGAACTCCTCGGTGACGCTGGTCGGGATCGTCGTGTTGCGCAGGATCAGCTTCTGCACGGTGCCGCCGAGCGTCTCGATGCCGAGCGACAGCGGGATCACGTCCAGCAGCAGGAGTGAACGGTCGTTGCCGGCCAGCACGTCGGCCTGGATCGCCGCACCGAGCGCCACCGCGAGGTCCGGGTCGACGCCGGTGTGCGGCACCTTGTGCGTCAGCGATTGCAGGCGCGCCCGCACCAGCGGCACGCGCGTGCTGCCGCCGACCAACACGACGTCGTCGAGCTGTTCGAGCCGCAGGCCGGCGTCCTTGACGGCGCGCTGCACGCAATCGAGCGTGCGCTGCACCAGCGGCGCGATCGCGCCTTCGAACTCGGCGCGCGTCACCGCCAGCGTGACCTGGCCGCGGGCACCGAGGTCGAGCTGCAGTTCGGCGCGTTCCTGCGTGCTGAGCTGGATCTTCAGGCCCTCCGCGGCGGCGCGCACCGCCTGCAGCACGTACGGATCGTCGGTCTTCGGCAGCAGTGCGAAGATGCGCTGCGCGAGCAGTTCGTCGAAGTCGTCGCCGCCGAGGTGCGTGTCGCCGGCGGTGGCGAGCACGCGGAACACGCCCTGGTCGATGCGCAGGATCGACACGTCGAAGGTGCCGCCGCCGAGGTCGTAGACCAACGCCGTGCCGTCCTTGCTGCCGTCGATGCCGTAGGCCAGTGCTGCGGCGGTCGGCTCGTTGAGGATGCGCAGGCAGTCGAGGCCGGCGAGTGCCGCGGCGTCCTTGGTCGCCTGTCGCTGCGCGTCGTCGAACCACGCGGGAACGGTGACGACCGCTTCGCGCACCGGGTGGCCGAGCGCCTGCTCGGCGTTGTGCTTGACCTGCTGCAGGATCAGCGCCGAGATCGCCTCGGGCGACCACTGGGCATCGCCGATGCGCACGCGCGGCAGGTCGCGTTCGCCGGCGACGACCGCGTACGGCAGGTGGTTGAGGTCGGGACCGAGGTCGCGCACCGAGCGGCCGATCAGCCGCTTGATCGAGAACACCGTGCGGTCCGGATGCTCGAGGCGCAGCGCCTTGCCGGCGCGCCCGACGATGGTGCGGCCATCGGGGTGGAAGCAGACCACCGACGGCACCAGCGGTTCGCCGTCCTGGTCGCGCAGCACGCGTGCGCCCTTGCCGGCGCGCACGGCGGCGAGGCTGTTGGTGGTGCCGAGGTCGATGCCGACGACGAGGCGAGGGGCGGCGGGCGTTGGGGTTCCGGTCACGACTTCGCGTCCAGGTCGCGCATGGCCTTGCGGTGGTAGTGGGAAGCGTGCAAGCGTCGCGCGGCGAGGGCGTGCTCGCCACTGCGGATCGCGCCATGCAGCGCTTCCAGATCGTCGGCGATGGCGCGTTCGAGCCGCTCGCGCAGCGGGTTGATCGTGGCCCCGTTGGCGAACGCGACCTCTTCGGCGAGCTCCAGTGCGTCGGCCAGGAACGCCGGGTCGAGCTTCTTCTCGCGATCCAGCACGCCGGGGCTCGCCAGTTCGAGCAGCGACTTGGCGCGCTGCCACGGATCGCGCAGCACCTTCCACGCGTCGTTGATCTCGGCGGCGCGCTGCAGCACCGCGATGCAGTCGCCGGTCTCCTGCTGGCGGTGCAGGTCGGGATGGCACTCGCGCGACAGCTTCAGGTAGCGCTGCTCGAGTGCACGTTCGTCGACGTCCATCGACCGCTGCAGGCCGAAGACGGTGAACGGATCCGGAGCCGGGACGTGGATCACGCGGAGAACGAAGTGCCGCAGCCGCAGGTGCCCGAGGCCAGCGGGTTCTTGAACACGAAGCCGCGGTCGAGCAGGCCGTCGTTGAAGTCGAGCATCGTGCCGCCCATGAAGAACTCGCTCTTCTTGTCGACGACGACGTTGACGCCGTTCTGTGGGAACGTGAGGTCGAACTCGGTCGGTCCGTTCTGGTCGAAGTCGAGCACGTAGGTGAAGCCGGAGCAGCCGCCGCCCTTGGCGCCGATGCGCACCCAGGTGGTGGCGGGGAAGTTCTGCTCGGCGATGACGCGCAGGATCTCCTTCGCGGCGCGTTCGGTGACTTGCACGCCGCGCGCCGGCTTGGCGGCGGGCGCTACGGCCGGCGCATCGCCAGCGGTCTTGGTCGGTTCGCTCATGCCTTCACTTCCTGGCTCGTCGTGCGGGCCTGTTGCTTCGCCTTCCAATCGTCGATCGCGGCCTTGATCGCGTCCTCGGCCAGCACCGAGCAGTGGATCTTGACCGGCGGCAGCGACAGCTCCTCGACGATCTGCGTGTTCTTGATCTGCGCGGCGGCGTCGACGCTGGTGCCCTTCAGCCACTCGGTGGCGAGCGACGACGACGCGATCGCCGAGCCGCAGCCGTAGGTCTTGAACTTGGCGTCGACGATCTTGCCGCTGTCGTCGACGCGGATCTGCAGTTTCATCACGTCGCCGCACTCGGGGGCGCCGACGACGCCGGTGCCGACGTTGGGGTCGCTCTTGTCGAGCGAGCCGACGTTGCGTGGGTTCTGGTAGTGGTCGAGGACCTTGTCGCTGTAGGCCATGGTTGGTTTCCGTTGAGGTTGTGTGGTTGTCCGTGTGGGTCGCGGGCGAGGGTCAGAGTTTGAGAACCGATCGGGTTCTCAAACTCTGCGTGGCCGCGCATGCGGCCACAGAGGGCAACCTGAGAGCCTGTATCATGATTTACTCTCAGGCTCTCAGTGCAACGTCCACTTGACCTTCGACAGGTCGACGCCTTCCTGGACCATCTCCCACAGCGGTGACATCTCGCGCAGGCGCTTCACCTCCGCGATGACGCGGTCGGCGGCGAAGTCGACTTCCTGCTCGGTGGTGAAGCGGCCGAGGGAGAAACGGATCGAGCTGTGGGCGAGTTCGTCGCCGAGGCCGAGGCCCTTCAGCACGTAGCTCGGCTCGAGGCTCGCGGACGTGCAGGCCGAGCCCGACGACACCGCGATGTCCTTGATGCCCATGATCAGCGATTCGCCTTCCACGTACGGGAAGGACACGTTGGCGAGGTGCGGCAGCCGCGCGTCCGGATTGCCGTTGCGCACCGCGTCCGGCAGCGCCTTGCTGATGCGCGCCTCGAGGCGGTCGCGCATGGCGCGCAGCTTCGGCACCTCGGTCGCCATCTCCTCGCGGCAGATGCGCGCGGCCTCGCCCATGCCGACGATGCCGGTGACGTTCAGCGTGCCCGAACGCATGCCGCGCTCGTGGCCGCCGCCGTCCATCTGCGCGGTCAGGCGCACGCGCGGGTTCTTGCGGCGCACGTACAGGCAACCGACGCCCTTCGGGCCGTACATCTTGTGCGCCGACAACGACAGCAGGTCGATGTGCTGCGCCTCGACGTCGAGCGGGATCTTGCCGGCGGCCTGCGTCGCATCGGTGTGGAACAGCGTGCCCTTGCGCTTGCACAGGGCGCCGATCCGCTCGAGCGGGTGCACGGTGCCGACCTCGTTGTTCGCCGCCATCAGCGACACCAGGATCGTGCGGTCGGTGATCGCGGCTTCGAGCTCGGCGAGGTCGATGTTGCCCTGGCCGTCGACCGGCAGCCACGTGACCTCGAAGCCCTGCGTCTCCAGGTACTTCATCGGGTCGAGCACGGCCTTGTGCTCGGTGATCGCGGTGATCAGGTGGTTGCCCTTCGGCCGGTACATCTGCGCCACGCCCTTGATGGCGAGGTTGTTCGCTTCGGTGGACCCGCTGGTCCACAGGATCTCCTTCTCGTGGGCGCCGAGCAGTTGCGCCACCTGCGAGCGCGCTTCTTCGACCGCGGCTTCGGCGGTCCAGCCGAACGAGTGGCTGCGGCTGGCGGCGTTGCCGAACGTGTCGGTGAAGAACGGCAGCATGCGCTGCACGACCCGTGGGTCGCAGGGCGTCGTGGCGCTGTAGTCGAGGTAGATCGGGGTCTTCATCGGGGCGTCAACTGCGGGTCAGTGGCGGGAAGCGAGGGTGCGGGCCGGGGCGGTGCTCGGGGACAGGGCGCACAGTTCGTCCAGGCGGATGTCGGCGAACAGCTTGGCGATGCGATCCTGCACGAGGCGCATCGGGCGCTTGCTGGGGCAGAACGCCATCAGCGAGCAATCGCTGGTGTCGTCGAGTGCCTTCGACGTGCTGGTGCGCATGCTCGGCGCGAGGGCCAGCAGCGGGGTGTGCGTGCCGTGCACATGGCCGGTGCAGCCGACCAGTTCGAACGGCCCCTCGAACACCGCCAGGATGTCGGCCAGCGAGATGTCGCGGGGGGTGCGATGCAGCCGGTAGCCGCCACGCAGGCCGCGGGTCGACTCCAGCAGGCCGTGCTTGGCGAGTTCCTTCAGCAGGTTCGCGACCACCGACTTGTTGAGGCCGGCCTGCTTGCTGATCTCCTGCGCGCTGACCACCGTGTCGCTGGCCGGGCCGCCCGGGTAGGCGCCCTGGCGGGCGATGCTGCCCATCAGGAACACGGCGTAGTCGGCTTTCTTGGAGATGCGCAGCATCGGGTATGGCGGTCGTCCGGACAGGACGATGAGCGGATCAAATTAGACCTGCTTTAGGGCTCATTCAACCTGAGGCTCGAAAAAGCCCCGAATGGAGGCACATTCATGGGCTGCCCGAACCATCGTGGCTTCCTTCGCATGGACACTGCTGCACTGCTCGCCGATCTGCTGACCGATGGCCCGTACGAACGGAGCGACGCGCCGTTCCGATTGCTCGAGGCGAAGGGGCCCGACGCCGGCGAGTTCCTGCACCGCCTGTGTACGCAGGATGTGCTGGGGCTCGGCGACGGGGCGCTGCGGCCGGCGGCGTTCCTCGACGCGAAGGGCAAGCTGGTGGCGACGTGCCTCGTGGCACGGCTCGGTGACGCCTTCTGGCTGGAGGTCGCGTCGGAACAGGCCGATCGGTTGGCGGCGCTGCTGGAGCGTTACCACTTCACCGAGAAGCTGTCGATGCGGCTGCTGCCGGTGGCGGCGTGCCACGAGCGCGTGCAGGCCGCGGTCGGCGAGGCCGCTGGTGCCGCGCTGCAGGCGGCCGGGGCCCTGGTCGTGCGCGTGGTCCGGTGCGGCGTGCAATTCGAACGTCGCCATGGTGGGGCGGTGGCGACGGTGGCGCGTGCGCTGACGGCGGACCGCGCCGAATGCCTGCGCATGCTGGCGGGCTTCGTGCGCGTCGGTGTCGACACCGAGCCGACGACGTTGGCGCTCGAAGCCGACCTCGACGACCACATCAGCACGACGAAGGGCTGCTACACGGGCCAGGAGATCGTCGCGCGCATCCACACCTACGGGCACACCAACCGCAAGCTGTGCCGGTTGTGGCTGGCGGCCGGCGAGGCGATCACGGCACCGCAGCCGTTGCACGAACTCGAGGACCAGCTCGCCGTCGGGCGCGTCATGCACGCGGTGCCGGTGCCGGGGCACTCAGGCCGGCTGGGGTTGGGCTTCCTGCCGAAGGACTTCCACGCAGTAGGCAGCAAGCTCGCACTCGCCGACGGCAGCGCGTGCGAGGTGCTCGGCTAGCGCGCCTTGCCGGCGTACGCGAACACCGCGTAGGTCGGTTGGTTCGCCGGCGACTCGATGCGCACGTCGTCGCCGTTGCCGGCCGCGACGAACGCCTGGTCGGCGCCGCTGCCGCGCACGAACACCAGCACTTCGTCGCTGGCCGGCCGGCCGGGCACGTCGCGCAGTGCGAGGCTGGCCCCGGCGGGCACTGCGACTTCGTCGACGCTGAGCGTGGCGGCCTTGTAGCCCGGTGCGAACACGCGCTCGAGCGTGCACGCACCGACCGTGATGCGTTCGAAGCGGCGCGGCGGCAGCGATTCGGGCGCGCTCGGGAACGTCTCCGCGGGCATCCATTCGCCGCTGTTGGGATCGAACGACTTGCCGCTGCCGGCGAGCGGCAGCAGTGGCTTCTTCGCCAGCAGCTCGCGGCCGGTCGCTTCGCGCGCGAGCGGTTGGCGGGCGGCGAGCAGCAGGATCTCGCCGAGCCCCTTGCTGGTGCGGAACTCGGTGTGCTTCGGCAGGTAGACCGCCATCGGGCGGCCGCCGAACACGTCCTTGCGGGCGCCGCGCGCCGGCCACGCGGTGCCGCCGCCGACCAGGTCGAAGGTGCCGCCGAGCAGCAGCACCGCGGTCTCGTGCTCGCCGGTGACCAGCAGGTCCGGATCGAGTGGTCGCCACAGTGCGACGTGGTCGAGCCAGTGCGCGCCGGTCACGGTCGCGGTGCGCAGGCGGTCGTCGCCGAGGAAGGAGAGTGGGTTCACTTCGTGGTACCGGTGGTGATCTTGATGGCGGCGTCCTTCAGCAGTTGCTGCGACAGCTCCAGGGAGTGGAACTCCTGCAGGCGCGCGACGAGCACGGCATCTGCCGGTTCCGGTTCGATGGCGAGCACCTTGACGAGGAAGCAGCCCTCGTCGCTGCGCAGCGGCATCGACACCTCGCCGACGCCGAGCTGGAACGCGGCTGCCAGCACCGGTGCCGGCAGCTGGTCGGAGCGCTGGCGGTGCCAGCCGGCGTCGCCACCTTGCTGCTTGTTCGGGTGCTCGCTGTCGGTGCGCGCGACCTGCTCGAACGACTTCTTGTCGAGCCGTTGCCGCGATGCGAGCAGCTGCTGCTCCGCCGCCTCGAAGGAACGCTTGATGACCGCGTTGGGCTCGGCGAGCGCGTTCAGGAACACGAAGGCGAGGTGCCGGCGCGGGCCGACCAGCTCGAGCGCCTTCTGGCGGTCCTGGTGCAGTTCCTTCGTCATCGCTTCGAGCGGGAAGCGCTGTTGCGCCAGCTTCTCCATCTGCACGTGGCCGCGGAACGTGCGCAGCTCACGCAGCGTTTGTGGCGTCAGGCCCTGCGCCTTCAGCACGTTCTCGAAGCTGACGCCGCCGTGGCTCGGGTCGCGCGCCGCGTCGGCGGCGCGCTTCTGCAGGGCGCGGTCGAGGTCGCCCGGCGTGACTTCGACGCCGGTTTGCTTGCA
>CAMAUH010000184.1 GCA_945861365.1 Candidatus Kuenenia stuttgartensis | reverse complement strand
CAGGGCCCGACCATCTACGACGGCGAAGTGCCCGTCGCGGACCTCGGCCCGGAGGTCGTCGAGCTGCTGAAGAAGCACGGCCGCGAAGGCAAGAAGACGATCGGCTTCCCGCTGACGCTGCACTTCGGCGGCACCGGCGGCTCGCAAGGCCGCGGCTCGATGACCTGCACCGTCGCGGGCCCGAAGGGCGACAAGGTCGAAGGCGTGCTGACCTTCGACGACGGCACCGTGCGCACGACGACGGCGCCGGGCATGGTGGTGTTCTGGCCGCTGGACCCACTGCCGAAGGGCCAGATCGGCTTCACGTGGAGCTGGAACGCCGACGGCGAGCAGCGCGTCATGCAGGGCTCCTTCCTGTCGAAGTGAGCCCGCAGCGCGCCGTTCACCAGAACAGGCGCGTCGCCTTGACGTCGACCGGGCGCACCGCACCGGCGCGCGCGACCCAGCAGCGCCACAGCTGACCACCTTCCTGCTCGTACTTGCCGAGCAGGCGGTCGTTCCACAGGTCGCGCAGTGCGGCGACCGTTTCGAGGGTCTTCAGGACCGGATCGCCGCTCTCGGTGCGCAGCTCGATCGCGAGCAGCAGGTCGCTGGCCGCCAGATCGCTGCCGGCGGGCTGCTCGCCGGCGAACACGCGCTCGATGCAGACGACGCTGGCCGGGATCGCGGTCGGCTCGCCGTTCTTGTCGCCGGTGAACGCGCGGTGCAGCGCGATCGCCGCGGTGCGCACGCGCTCACCGTCCTCCGCGTAGGGGAAGTCGCGCACCAGCAGGCCCGACTGCTTCACCACCGACCACACCTCGCACGGCAGCGGCGCGACCCGGATCGTCTGCGGCACACCCTTGCGCTCGATCGCGACGGCGAGCTCGGTGCCGGCCGGCTGCTGCAGCAGCGTGCGCGCGAAGCCGGGGCTCCACGTGATCGGCACGCCCGCCAGCGACACGATGCGATCGCCGGACTGCAGACCGGCCTTCGCCGCCGGGCCGCGCGGGTCGGTGTCCATCACCAACACCTTGCCGTCGTCGTCGATCACGCGCATGCCGAGGTCCGGGCTGCGCAGCTTGTAGGCCGCGAACAGCAAGTCGAGCACCTGCTTGCGCACGTGGTCCACTTCGATCGCGTAGCCCTTGTTGTTGAACGTGCCGCCGCCGGCGCTGTTGATGCCGACGAGGCGCCCGTTCATGTCGAGCAACGCACCGCCGCTGTTGCCGCCGTTGATCGCCGCGTCGGTCTCGAGCACCGGTTCGAGGTCGCGGAAGCGGCCCTTCACCTTCAGCTTCTGCGTCTTCGCCGTGACCACGCCGGCGGTGATCGTGTTGGCGCGACCGTGCGGGTTGCCGATCGCGGCCACCGGCTCGCCGATCGCCAGCGCATCGCTGCTGCCGAGTTCGACCGCCTTGACCTCCTCGCCGGACTCCAGTTCCAGCTGCAGCAGCGACAGGTCGTCCTCGCGCGAGATGCTGAGCACCTTGACCTGGTACTCCTTGCCGCCGAACACGCGCGCGGTGACGCGGTGGTCCTGCACCATCGAGCCGTCGGGGCGGGTGGCGTCGTCGACGACGTGCCAGTTGCTGAGTGCGAGGCCGGAGCGATCGATGATGACACCGGAGCCGAGGCTCATGGTCACCCACTGCGGCTCGGGCGGGAACGGGTCGTCCTCCTTCTGCACCGCGACGTTCTTCGCCACGTAGATGTTCAGCAGCGCGCCGTTGGTCTTCGCCACCATCGCGGTCAGCGCACTCTCCCGCAGCTGCTGCAGCGCGGCCGCAGGCGCCGCCGGCGCACGGATCGGATCGGTGGCCGCGGCGGCTTCCAGCTCGCTGGCGAACGCCTTGCGCACGCGCGCGATGCCGACGAACGTCGACAGGTTGGTCTCGGTCGTGGCGCGGTCGCCGCGCTGCCGGAACTGCGTTTCGATCGCGTCCTCCGCGCCGGCATCGCCGATGCCGAGCACGCGGCCCGCGGCATCGACGATCGCGCCGCCGCCGTTCTGGTTGCCCAGGTTCGCATCGGCCTGGATGCGGCCGCCCTCGCGATCACGCTTCGCCGACACCACGCCGCCACTGACGACGCAAGCGGTGCCGAGCGGGTTGCCGACCGCCAGCACGACCTCCCCCAGCACGGCATCGTCGTCCGGCGCGCAGTCCGCGACCGGCAGCGTGGTGCCGGCTGGCAGCTCGAGCTGCAGCAGCGCGAGGTTGGTGTTGCCCTGTTTCTTCAGCACGGTCGCCGGGAAGGTGCGGCCATCGAGCAGCTTCACCCGCGCCTTGCCGGACTTGACGACGTGCGCGTTGGTGACGACGAGGCCCTTGCTGCCCAGCACGACACCGGAACCGAGGCCATCGCGGCGGACCACCGCGCCCGGGTCCTCCTTGCCTAGCTGCGGCCAGTCGCCAGTACCGCTCCACACCGACACCACCGCCGGCGCCACCTTGCGCACCGCAGCGACCTGCGGGTGCTCCTTGGCCGAGGGGTCGGCCTGCCGCAGCGAACCGTTCTTGCTGGTGGCGAACTCGGCGGCGAACGCCTTGCGGATGCGACCCGCCGTCAGCACGACGCCGAAGCTCGGCCGCTTCAGATCCTCGAGCGTCGGCTCGCTCTTGTCGCGTTGCACGTGCTGGCTGGCATACAGGCCGAGCAGGCGCTGCTGGCTGTCCCACACGCACGCACCGTTGCAGCGCTCGTCGTTGCGCGAGTCGCACAGGAACAGCGCGTCGGCACCGAGCGACACGCCACCGAGTTCCACCGCGGCGAGCGCTGCACTGGCGACGCCGGCGAACGCGAACATCTCCTTGCCCTCGGGGCGCGCCAGCACCACCACCGGCTCGCCGGCGGGCGCCTGGTCCACACCGAGCGTCGCCGCCGCGAGCCCGCCAGCCGGCGGCGTGACGCGCAGCAACGCCAGGCCGGTCGCCGCATCGCTGCGCACCAGCGTCGCCGGCAACTGCGTGTTGGCGGCATCGTCGAGCTGCACCAGCAGCCGCTTGTCGTCGGCGCCTTCCACTTCGCGGACCAGCGCGCTCCAGGTCACCACGAGGCCCGCCGCGTCGACGACGACACCGGTGCTGGCGCGTTCGAGGAAGAACTTGCCGCGCGGACCATCGACCTCGACGCCGACGTAGACGACGCTCGGCCGCACCTTGGCGACGAGACCGGCCGGACCCGCGGTCCGCACCGGCGAACCCACCTCGTCGGCGCCGGCGCGCAGCAGCGAGGGATTGGGGATGCCCTGGGCGGGCAGGGACAACATCGCGCTGAACAGAGCCAGCGCGCCAGTCGCACACGAACGCATGTGGCGAGCCTAGCGCGCCAGCACAGCGCCCGGCAGCGTCACTTGCCCTTCTGTTCGGCGGCGACCTTGGCGTTCGCCTCGGCGCGCTTCTTCGCCAGCTCGAGCATGCGCTTCTGGTGCTTCAGGTACTGCAGGGCACCTTCCTTCTGCATCACCATCGCCTGCGCTTCGTGCTCGGCGTGACCCTGGAAGTTCGCGCCAGCGAAGATCTTGCCCATGTAGTCCTCCGAGCCCTTCGCCATGCGCTTCAGCGGCGGGAAGGTGCCGCCGGCCGAATCGAGCGCCTTGGCGAGCGCCTTCACTTCCTTGCGCGCCTTGTCGCCGCCGGCCGGCGTGAACTCGCCGAGCTCCTTCATCGCCTGTTCGGTCGCCGCCATCGCCTTGTCGAGCGCAGCGACGTTGGCGTCCTTCAGGTTCGGCTTCAGCGCCGCGGGCTCGACGAGGCGGGTGCCATTGCAGGTGACGCACTTGAAGCCGCCCGCCGCGCGGCAGCTGGGGCAGGCACTCCACTCCTTGGCACCACCGACCTTCAACCGGCCACCGGCATGGCAGACCATGCACAAGAGCATCGCCGAAGCATCACAGGCCGGGCACAGCACCTTCTCGAGCGGGTCGGGGAACGTGCCGGTGCCAGCGCACGAACGGCACACGGCCATGTGGTCCTTGACGCGCTTGCACTCGGGGCAGTTCGGCGCGTCGTCCTCGAAGCGTTCGCAGCTGGCGCACTTGGTCTTGCCGGTGCCGTTGCAGTACGGGCACTTGTCGCCCTTGTGCGCATCCCACTGCGTCAGGCCCTTGTCGTCGACCTTGGTGGCGCGCTCGAACTTCTCGGGATTGAAGATGCGGCGCCCTTCCTGGGCTGTGCCGGCTTGCAACAACGTGAACGAGAACAGGAACAGCAGTACGGCGCGAATGAACACGGGGACCTCCAGGTAGCGACGGCGCGGGAAGATACGGAACGACCACGACGGCGCCAAGGCTCGCCCGCTTCCGCATCGCCGCGAACTTCCGCACCGCGCGGCTGGCTCCGCTTCAACGCCAGCCCGGCCAGCCGCGACTCATTCCTTGCCGGCATCGCTGCCGGTCGTGCCGTCCTCGCTGTCGCCATCGGCGATCTCCGCCTCGTCGATGCCCGCGCGCTGCAGCCGCAGCCGCACGCGGCGATTCTGCCGCCGGAGCCGATCGTTGCTCTGCTGCAGGCGGCCGAGCTCGTCGAGCACGGTGCGCAGGTCGGCGGCCGCGATCGACACGTCGGCGCTGGCGTCGAGGAGCTTCTTGCGCAGCGTCTTGCGCAGCGACTCCAGTTGCTTGTCACTCGTCATCGACACAGGCGAACGCGACGCGAGCCAAAGCGCAAGCGCGCGCTGGCTGCCCCGCGGGGGCATGATCGACGTGATGCTGCTCCTCGACCTGCTGCGCGATGCGCTCGCGCGCCGCACCGGACTGCTCGACCGCCTGCACGGCGAGGGCACCGACTGCTACCGCCTGCTGCACGGCATCGCCGAAGGCGCGCCGGGACTGAGCGTCGACCGCTATGGCTCGCTGTTGCTGCTGCAGACGTTCCGCGAGCCCCTGTCGGCAGCCGCCGTCGACGCCGTGGGAGACCTCGTGAACCCCAGCCTCGGGCTCGAGCTCGCCGTCGCCTGCAACCACCGCGGCGACGCCCCACCACCGGACTTCGTCCCCCACGAACCCGCCGCACCCGCACTGGCCGAGCACCGCTGCCAGGAGCGCGGCGCCACCTTCGTGATCCGCGCGCGGCATCGCGGTCAGGACCCGTGGCTGTTCCTCGACCTGCGCACGGGCCGCGCCCTCGTGCAGCAGCTCGCCGCCGGCAAGCGCGTGCTGAACCTGTTCGCCTACACCTGCGGCATCGGCATCGCGGCGATGCGCGGCGGCGCGGCGCGGGTGCTCAACGTCGACTTCGCGCAGAGTGCGCTCGACGTCGGCATGCAGAACGCGGCCGCCAACGGCTGCGCCGACGATCGCTTCGCGGTGCTGAAGTCGGACTGCCTGCCGGTGCTGCGCCAGCTCGCCGGCATGCCGGTGCAGCGGCGCGGCAAGCACGTGCCGTTCCCACCGGTCGCGCGCGAGCCGTTCGACCTCGTCGTGCTCGATCCGCCGCGCTTCGCGAAGACGCCGTTCGGCACCATCGACGTCGTCAACGACTACCAATCGCTGTTCAAGCCAGCGCTGCTGGCCGTGGCTGCCGGTGGTGCCGTGCTGGCGACCAACCACGTGCCGACCGTCGCGGCCGAAGCCTGGCACGAAGCGCTGCGGCGCTGCGCCGAGAAGGCCGGCCGGCCGCTGCGCGAACTCGCGCCGATCGCCGTCGACAGCGACTTCCCGTCGTTCGACGGCAAGCCGCCGCTGAAGCTCGCGCTGGCGCGCGTGTGAGCGCTGCGAGCTAGTGGGTCTTGCCGGCGGACAGGGACAGCACCTCGTCGCCGAGGCTGCCGAACGCGGCCAGCACCGCACCCAGCGAGAACGTGCCGTGGTTCTCCACGGTCAGGCCGGCGTCGTCGACGCGGTAGAAGAACGTGCTGGTGCCCAGCGCCGCGACCATCGCCTCGGTGTCCGGCAGCGCCTCGCTGCCGAAGCCGACCTCGTCCTTGTGCGCATCGAGTTGCGGGTAGACCAGCGTCTCCAGCGAACGCCAGCCGAGTTCCGCGGCGCGGAACAGGCGCAGGTGCATGACGCCGCTGGCGCCGTCGGCGAGGGTCGCCATCGTGGTGAAGTCGGGCTGCGCGAAAAGGCTCTGCTCGGCGTTGTCGCCCTGGCGCAGCGCGCGCACCAGGGCCGCGGTGTCCGACGCGAACCACAGCGCATCGGCGGTCAGCACGTAGCACGGGCTCAGCTGCAGCTTGCCGTCGGCCACCGGGATGCTGCAGAAGCGCAGTTCGTGCTCACCGACCTTGCGGGTCTGCCAGTGCAGCTTCGGCGCGTCGACTTCCTGCGCGAACGCGGACTGGGCTTCGGTGACGACGGCTTCCAGCTTCTGCAGCAGCGGCGTCACGACCTTGCCGTCGCGGACCGCGAAGCGCACCAGCAGCTCCGGCTTCGGCACCGGCCCCTTCTCGAGCGCCAACGCGATGCCGACCTGGTTGCCGAACGCGCGCAGGATCGTGTCCATCTGTTGCGGCGAGCTGCCGATCTCCTCGAGTGCCACACCGAACTCCGCCGCCATCCCGTCCAGCATCTCGGTGCGCACCTGCTCGGGCAGCAGCAGCGCGAAGCGATGGAACGCGTCGACCACCGCCGGCGCGTCGAGGCTGCCGGCCGCGAACATCACCGTGTTCGGCGAACAGGCCCGCGCGAAGGCCAGGTCCGCGGGTGCGGCGACCAGCGCCTTCATCAGCCCGTGCGCGCTGCCGCGCATGCCGACGTGCAGCACGTCACTGCCGCCATGCGCCGACGCGGTGGTCGCGGCGTACATCGAGTCGAGCCGGCCCATGCCGAGCGCCTGCGCGAAGTCGTCGGCCTCGTACGGCATGTGCGGCTCGAACGCGCTCATGACGCTCTGCAGGTTGACGAACAGTGCCGCCAACGCCGGCGCCGGCAGGCGGCCCCGCAGGTCGGTCAGCGCCGTCGTGCGCGCGAGCCCAGGCTGCTTGCCCGCCGCGACCCCGGCGACCTCCTTCAGGTAGCCGCGGCTGTTGGTGGCGACGAAGTGGCCGGCGATCGACGCCATGAACACCGGCGGGCCATCCTCGATCTGCACGGTGCGCACGGCCACGCCACCGATGTCGGTCGCCACCGCAGTGGCGTGCGGCAGCAGCTGCAGGCCGGCCTCGACCACGCGCTGCAGCGCGTCGCCCGCGTTGCCTTCCTCGACCAGCAGCGCGACCGACGGTCCCATGCCCTCGATCGACACACGCCCCATCGCGAGCACCATCGGCTGGCCGAGCACGGTGCGCAGGTCCGCCGGGCGGATGCCGACGTGCTGCAGCGCCGACTGCACGTGCTGGGCGGCGAACTCCAGCTGCTTGTCGAGATGTTCGCCGCGCACTTCGGCCGGCACGCGCTGCAGGAAGTTCTGCACCACCGGGTTCATCGGCAGGCCCTGTGCGGCCTGCTTGCAGGCGCCGAGGCCACCGAAGCGCATTGCCGCATAGGTCGAAGCCGGCAGCACGTCCTCGACGGCGCGGGCGTTCGTATTGGGGGCTTGGGCAAAGAGCGCGCTACCGAAGCTGGCAGCCAGAACGACGCGGAACGGGATCACGTGCATGAGTGGTTCAGGGAAGAAGGCGCCCCATATGGCCGGGCAAGGCAAGTATTCGCAGTGGCCGGTGGCGGACCGTTCCCGTCACGCCTCGTCGGCTTCCGGCTCGACGCCGGGTTCCTCACCCGCCGGCGACAGGTCCTTCGCATACAGCACGCGCAGCAGGTAGAGCCCCTGCGGCGGCGCCGTCGGCCCGGCCGCGCGCCGATCGCGCCCGGCCAGCACGCCGTGGAACCACTCCGGCGAGCGGTTGCCGTAGCCGACCTCGAGCAGGCTGCCGACCAGGTTGCGGACCATGTTGTAGAGGAAGCCGCCGCCCTGCACGACGAAGTGAAAGCCGCCGGGCCGACGCAGCAGATGCACGTGGTGCAGCGTGCGCGTGGTGCCGCGCTTGCGCGGGTAGCCCGGATTGCTGGCGAACGCGGCGAAGTCGTGCCGCCCGGGCAGGCAGGCCGCGGCCGCGCGCATCGCGTGGAGGTCGATCGGCCGCCGCACCCAGTGGTACAGGTCGCGCCCGATCGCCGGCCGGATCGGCGCGCAGACGCAGCG
>CAMAUH010000183.1 GCA_945861365.1 Candidatus Kuenenia stuttgartensis | reverse complement strand
AAGCCGGAAGGCCACCTGATCACCGATGCGTCGTTCGCGAACTACCGCCTGACCGTCGAATGGCGCTGGCCCGGCGAGCCGGGCAACTGCGGCGTGCTGGTGCACAGCTCCGCGCCGCGGCGGCTCTACGGCATGTTCCCGCAGTCGATCGAGTGCCAGCTGCACGTCGGCAACGCCGGCGACTTCTGGTGCATCGGCGAGGACGTCACCGTGCCGGACATGGAGGCGCGCCGCGGTCCGAAGGACAAGTGGGGCGTCGACGGCGACAAGGCGCGCCGCATCAAGAACCTCACCGACGGCAGCGAGAAGCCGCTCGGCGAATGGAACACGATGGTCATCGAGTGCCGCGGCCGCGACATCGTGATCCACGTCAACGGCGCGCTGGTCAACCACGGCACGCAGTGCACGGCCGAGCGCGGCCAGATCGCGCTGCAGGCCGAGGGCGCCGCCTGCGAGTTCCGTCGCGTCGAGCTGCAGCCGCTGGCGAACTGATCAGCCGCGGCGCCGCGGTTGCTTCGGTGCCGGTGCGTCGATGCGGGCGACGGCGGCCTTCGTCACGCTGCGCACGCGGTCGCACATCAGCTCGCACAGGCCGAACGTGCGCTCGTCGGCGAGCGCATACAGCACCTTGACGCCCACCTTGCGGCGCGTCACCCAGTGGACCTTGTGCAGGTGGCCGAGGTGCTTGCTGACGTTGGCGAGCGACAGGCCGGAACGCTCGACCAGTTCGCCGACGGTGGACTCGCCGTCGAACAGCAGGTTCATCAGCTGCAGGCGCGACGGTTCGCCGAGCGCGCGGAACTGCTGCGCGACCTGCTCGAGCATCGCTGGCGACAGGGGGTCGTGGTTCTTCTTGGCCATCACTTGCTGTTCTGGTCCGGGGTCGTGCCGCGCAGCAGGTCGCGCAGGCGGAGGTAATCGGCACTTGCTGCCATCGCGACGGCTTCGCTCGCGCCTTCCCGCAGCGACGGCGGCGTCAGCATGCGGGCCTTGAACTCGGTGAGGCCGCCGGCGAGCACCTTCACGCCGGCCTGGCCCTGGCGCTGCAGTTCGAGCCAGGCCTGGCCAGGGTGGGCGGGGCCGTCGCTGCAGAGCACGACCAGGCGCGGTTGCGTCGCGAACAGGGCCGCACCCGCGGCGCCGCACAGGTCCGGGACGGTCAGGTTGAGGGCGCCGGGCAGGTGCCAGCCCGCGAACTCGGCGGCGGGGCGGAGGTCGACCACCACGACGTCGCGCGGCGTGCGCAGCAGTTCGCTGGCGAGTTCGTGCGGCTCGATGTGGTCGCCGCCGCTCTCGATCTGCTGCAGCCAGGCAGTGGCATCCGAGGTCGCCGCGCCGCTGGTCGGCTGGCTCGTGCCGAGTGCCACGGCGGCGATGATGACGACGAGCATCGCCGTGATGGCGACGATCTGCTTGCCCAGGTCCTTGTGTTCGTCGTTCATGCGACGCTCCGCTTCGCCATCCAGCGTTCGACCATGGTGGCGCCGACGAACGCGCCGAGCGCGATGCCGGTCAGTGCCAGCGCGCCGGTCATGCCGCTGATGCCGAGGTTCGCGGGGATCGAGCCGATCGCGCACGTGCCCGCCTGCAGCAGGTCGCCGATCTGCGGCTGCACACCGGCGAACGCGACGCTGCCAGCACCGGCGCCGAGCAGGAACACGAGGGCGTCGAGGCGGCCGCTGGCGAGGCCGACGGCCGCGGTGCCGGGGCACCAACCGCCGGCGACGAAGCCGAGGCCGAACAGCAGGCCGCCGATCGCTTGCGGCCACAGCACCGAGGTCGGCACGTAGAGCGCATCGAGGTCGATCCGGCCGAGCAGTGCCAGCACCTGCAGGCCGACGGCGGCGGTGGCCATCGCGGCGAACATGACCTTCAGCACCGCGAAGTCGCGCAGGTAGAAGATCGCGGTCAGCTTGCGGCTGCTGCCGAAGCCGGCGCGTTCCAGCCAGAAGCCGAAGCCGGTGCCGACGAGCAGTGCCAGCAGCAGGCCGAGGGGCGTGTCGAGCTGGCCATTGGCGAAGAGGTTCATCGCCACTCCTTGCGCACCAGCGGGGCGAGCGCGAAGGCCGCGGCGAAGCAGGCGCCGGTGAAGACGAAGCTGCCGGTCTGCAGCATCGCGCCGCCGGAGAGTGCCTGGCCCGATGTGCAGCCCTGCGCGAAGCGGGCGCCGAGGCCGGCCAAAGCACCGCCGACCAGTGCCAGCGACAGGCGCAGCGCGACGCCCGCGGTCGGGCCGCGTTCGACGCCGAGCTGGATGCGGCGCGCGGCGAACGCCGACAGGAAGCCGCCGAGCAGCGTGCCGACGAACATGGTCACCAGGTAGTGCGAGAGCGGGTTGCCGGAGGCGTAGTAGCTGGCCAGGTACTCGTTGCCGGCCACCACCTGCGGGGCTGCGGTGTGCGTCGCGGCGACGGCGAGGCGCGTGATGCCGCCCGAGGCGCCGAGGCCCGTGCCGAGCACGACGTAGGCGAGCAGCAGCACGAGGCCGAGCCCGATCCCGGCCAGGTACGGGTTCCAGTAGGGGCGAGGGTTCGACATGGCGTTCAGCAGCCTGCGCTTCGCTTCTTGGGAGTTGCCGGGGAAGGTGACTTCGCGGCCGCGGCGTTGGGGGCGACGGGAGCTGGCGGCGCGAGGCTGGTCGGCGCAGCTGCGCCGCTGAGCACGACATCGCGATGGAACGCGATCAGGCCGCCGTGCAGCACGCGCAGCAGGCGCTCCGGCGTCTGCGCCATCAGGGCCCCGGCGAGCGCGAAGGCGTGGCTGCCATCGCGGTCGACCAGCACGATGCGGCTGTCGGCTGGCAGCGCGGCGAGGTGCGCGGCGAGTGCCTCGGACTGCACGTTCACGGCGCCGGGCAGCGTCCACTCGGCGAACTGCCAGGCTGGGCGCACGTCGACCACGTGGTAGCTGCCGGGTTGTTCGAGCAGCTGCTTCTGCAGCATCGCGGCGTCGATCGGCTCGGGCAGGCTCAGTTTGACCGCCGCGACCGTGTTCTTGGTCATGCGGCCTTTCGTCGGCAGGCCGGCATCGATCCACGCGTCGACTCCGCCATCGAGCGAGGCGACGTCGGTGAAGCCGGCGCGTTCCAGCAGGCCGATGGCCATGCTCGAGCGGTATGCCGAGTTGCACACGGTCACCACCGGCGTGCCCTTGGCGAGCAGCTTGGTGAAGCGCGCGCTGTCGGTGATCGGGATGTTGCCGACGTCGCCGAGCCGCAGGTCCTCGTACTCCTCGGCGTTGCGCACGTCGACGATCAGCGGTTCCTGGCCCTTCTGCATCAGGGCGTGCAGCTGGTTCGGGGTCAGGACCTTGCTCTGGCGCACCGTCAGCCCGGCGCCGCGCCAGGCCTGCACATCCGCGGGCAGGCGGCCGGCCACATGGTCGAACCCGATGCGGCGCAGCCGGAAGGTGCCTTCGAGGACTTCGGCGTCCGTGCCGACCAGCACCAGCTTGGCCTGGAACGGGACCACGATGCCGGTCCACGTGTCGAGGCGGCCGCGCAGCGCGACGTTGATCGCGCCTTCGACGTGGTCCTTGGCGTAGGTGACCTGGTCGCGCAGGTCGACCACGTAGCCGCCGTTCGCCAGCAGTTCGCGCACGGCCGCACCATCCAGCGTGGGGGGCAGCGTGGTGGTGCGTTCGACCAGCGGCGGCCCGACGCGGTTCATCTCGACGTTGAACGCGAAGTACTGCGGTGCGACCGGCTGGTGGCTGATCACGTTCGCGACGAACGTCGCCAGGCTCGGGATCTGCAGGTATGGGTTGCTCGCCTTCTCGCGGCCGATCGTCGACGTCGTCTCGGGACTCAGGTGCGCGCCGCACAGCGAGCCGGCACCGTGTGCGGGCAGCACCACCGTGGCGTCGGGCAGGGTCTTCAGGCGCTGCACCGACGCGAACGACTGGGCCGCCAGGTCCGCGGGCGGCACGTCGAGCAGGTCGGGGCGGCCGATGCTGCCGACGAACAGCGTGTCGCCGGTCAGTGCGAACGCGGGCTTGCTCGCCTCGCCGGGCACGTCGAGCAGGAACGTCATCGTGTTCGGCGTGTGGCCCGGCGTCAGCCAGGCCGTCAACGTGACCTTGCCGATTCGCAGCTGGTCGCCGTCCTGCAGCGCGCGGTGCGGGAAGGCGGCGTTGGCGAGCGCGCTGACGGCGATCTGGGCGCCGGTGCGATGGGCCAGCTCGGTGTGGCCGGCCACGAAGTCGGCGTGCGGGTGGGTCAGCCACACGTGCTTGATGCGGGCGCCGAGTTCCTTCGCGTCGCTCTCGTAGTGCTCGACATCGCGCTGCGGGTCGATGACGACAGCTTCGTCGCCCACGACGAGCAGGTAGCTGAGCAGCGACAGGCAGCCGAGCTGGTACTGCCGCAACAACCAGCCTTCGCCCTTGGCTTCGAACGACACCTGCGGGGTCGAAGCGGTGTCGGTGTGGGTGGCGCGCTCGGCGTCCTGGGCCGTCGCGAGGGCCAGCAGCGTGGCGGTGGCTAGAGCGGCGCGGAAGGGGGTTGGACTCATGTGCTCAACCATATAGTTGAATATATGGCCGGCACAAGGGCGCGATCGCGTGCCGCAGGCCCCTCAGTTGACCCACTCGGCGACGAACAGGTTCGTCTCGCCTTCCTTCTTGTTGTAGCGGTTGCTCGCCCAGACCAGGTGCTTGCCGTCCGGCGAGAACATCGGGAACGAGTCGAACTCCTCGCTGGTGGTGACCTGTTCGAGGCCGCTGCCGTCGTCGTTCATCAGGTAGAGGTTGAAGCGCCGCGCCGCCTTGCGGTCACCGCCCTTCGCCGCCTGTTCGACGCCCTTCCAGTTGCTCGCGAAGATGATGCGGCGGTCGTCCGGCAGCCAGTAGGGCGCGAAGTTGGCGGCGCCGTTCTTGGTCAGCTGGCGGAAGTTCTTGCCGTCGCGGTCGCAGACGCAGATCTCCATCAGCGACGGGCGCACGATCTGCTGGCCGAGCAGATTGGCGTCCTCGGCGGCGGCCGCGGCGTCCTTCGGGAACGCCGAGCGCAGCACCAGTCGCTTGCCGTCGTGCGAGAAGAACGCGCCGCCGTCGTAGCCCGGGCGGTTGGTGATGCGCGTCACGCTGCTGCCATCCGGCTCCATCGTGTAGAGCTCGAGGTCGCCGTCGCGCACCGACGTGAACACGATCGTGCCGGTGACCGGGCAGACCGTCGCTTCGGCGTCGTAGCCGACCGCGGTGGTCAGTTGCTTCAGCTGGCTGCCATCCGGCTTGGCGACGAAGATGTCGTACTCCTGGTGCACCGCCCACTGGTAGCCGTGGCCGGTCATCTTGACGACCGGCGGCGCATCGCCGTGGTGGTGCGTCGAGCCGAACACGATCGCCTTGTCACCCTGCAGGAAGTAGCTGCAGGTGGTGCGGCCCTTGCCGGTGCTGACCTGGCGTTGTTCGCCGGTGGTGAGGTCGAGCACGTAGATCTGGTCGGCGGTCATCGACGCGTCGCGGCGCTGGAAGATCAGCTTCTTGCCGTCGTTCGACCAGTAGGCCTCGGCGTTCTCGCCGTCGATCGTCAGCATGCGCACGTTCTTCAGGTGCGGCTCGTCGGGGCGGGATTCGACCGGCGTGCCGGCCTTGATGTCGAACTTCGGCGTCGGCGCCAGCGGTTCCTTTTGCGCCAACGCGACGGAACAAGCGGAGAACAGGACGAGCGACACTGCGCCGGGCGACATCATCCCCACATGCTGGCGATGGGCGCGGTGGCTCGCAACCTTCCCGCGGCTGCGTTCGTCATGTCGATGTCATGCGCCGGCGATGTGGCCGATGCTGCCCGCGTTGGGCTCGGCGAGGCCGAGCAGGCGCCGTTCGGCCGCGGTGAGGTCCGGGAACGTCACCAGGAACTCGCTGCGGTGGCGCTGCACGAAGCCGCGCAGCATGGTCAGCAAGCGTTCCGGGTCGTGCACCTGGGTCAGACCGGTGCGGGCCAGCGCGTTGGCGGCGCCACGGCAGGCGAGGTGGTCGATGTCCTCGGGGACCCGGCGGTCGTGGTCGAGCCAGAACTCGGCGCGCACTTCGAAGAAGGTGATCAGGTTGCGCAGGTGCGGCAGCGTGATCGCCGAGCGGCCTTTGCAGATGTCGGTCGCGGTCTGCGGCGACACGCCCAGGGCCCGGGCCAGATCTCTCTTCTTGAGGCGACGCTGCTCCAGCAGAGCAGTGATCTTCTCGTGGATGAGAACCATCGGCGAACTAGACTAGCTGCCGCTTGCGCGCGGCTCATCACACTTCCTCGCAAAGCCCTCGGTGCCATGGTGCCCTCGGCGTCGCTGCGCTGCTCGCGCTGGCTGCATGTGCGAGCGAGAACCTGACGCCTTCGGTGTGGCCGCCGGCCGACTTCGAGTTCCACGCCGAGCAGTTGGCGCTCGGTCTCGATGGCATGCAGGTGCAGCGCCGTCTGCGCGTGTATGCCGACGGCGTCGTCGTCTACGGAACGGCCACCGAATCGCTGCGCGGGCGGGTCGATCCGACGGCAGGGCCGACCGTCGCGCTGCCGGTGTTCGAGCGCATGTCGGTCTACCGATTGGTGCCCGGCTCGCTGCGTGCCTTCGCGCGTCGGCTCGACCGGCTCGGCATCGCGACGATGGCCCCGCGGCAGGGTGATTCGCTCTCTCCCGAATGCTCCATCGTGTTGCTGCGTTGGCGGGCGTTCGGCGCCGAGAACCGCATTCTCGTGCAGGGCGGTGTCGGCGGACCGGTCGCCGAACTGCTCGCCGCGATCTCCGCGCATCTGCCGGTCGGGGAGCGTTTCGAAACCGGCAATGGCTCGAAACAGCTCGCGGCGGTCCTGCGCGGCGTTCCTGAGCCGTTGGCCGATCGCGCGGCGGCGATGCAGGTGCATGAATCGCTGTGCGAGGCCCACGTCGACGAGCAGTTGCTGGTCGACGCCTTCACGCTGGCGTGCGTGAGCGGGGATCGCTCCCGGGCCCAGCGCTTGCTTGCGCGCTACAGCGCGCTGCCGAGGTCCACGGCGCCAGGCGCCGTGGAGTCGGCCGAGCCGCGGCTCGACGCACGGTTCCTGCAGCGCTTCTTGCCGCCGCAGTGAACCGGCGGAGCCGGTTCGATCACTTGCCTTCGGTCTTCGGCGCCGGGGCGGCGGCGGTGAACTTGATGTCGCCCGAGAGCTTGCCGAACGCGAGGTAGACGCCAGCGCCACCGTCGGCGGCGTACAGGCACATCATCAGCTGCTTGCTCTCGTGGCCCGAGTCCGTCAGCGCCAGCTTGACCGTCTGCACCTTCTCACCCGACTTGAAGTTCAGGCTCCAGGCGAGGTCTTCGCCGATCGTGAAGTAGACCTTGTGCTCGCCGGCGGCCAGCGTCACGTCGCCGCACTTGCACTCGACCGTGGTGGTGAACGTGGCCATCGGGCGGCCGGACTGGCGCGAGTTCATCATCTCGCGGGTCTGGGCGCCGTCCTTGCTCATCAAGGCCGCCATGGTCTTGCCTTCGGCGAAGTTGATCGACGTGTAGTTCATCGACATCTTCACGTCGCCGATCGCGATCGACTGCTCGAGCTTGGGACCGCGTTGGGCGAAGGCCGGCGCGCAGAGGGCGGCGGCGAGAACGAACGAGAGAAGCTTCTTCATGTGTGTAGGGGTTGCGTTCCGGGTGATTCCGGAAGGGCGCGGAGTCTACGCACGACCGCGGGGGGCGGTCGGTACCGAGACCGGGATTTCCCCGACGGGCGATTCCTGGCTGCGCAGGAACAGTTCCGCCGCGACCAGCAGGTACAGGGCATGGCCGAGGTCGGCGCGACGGGAACGGTGCAACTCGATGGCCTGGGTGATGCCGCCTGGCCGCAGATGTGGGCGCTGCTGCGTGCGCGGCTCGGCGAGCAGGTCGAGCCAGGGAAGTTCCCCTCGGAACCAGCGGTCGAGCGGCAGGGCGAAGCCGGTCTTGCGCAGCTGCAGCACCGCCGGCGGCAGTTCGGCGGCGAAGGCGGTGCGCAGCGGGCGCTTGCCCAGCGTGCGGCGGTCGGCGGCGACCGGCGCGAAGTCGGCTTCGAGGTAGGGGGCGCGCGCTTCGACGCCGGCCGCCATGCAGGCGATGTCGGCTTTCGGCAACAGGTCGCACGGCAGGTAACCGT
>CAMAUH010000182.1 GCA_945861365.1 Candidatus Kuenenia stuttgartensis | reverse complement strand
GCCTTGCCGTCGCCGCTGTAGCCGATGTAGCGCGTCTTGCCCGCCTTCTTGGCCGCCTCCATCGCCTCGATGCACTCACCCTTCTTCAGGTCGTCGAGCGAGCACGAGTGCAGCTGGAACAGGTCGACGTGGTCCGTCTGCAGGCGCTCGAGGCTGCGATCGAGCGACTTCGTGATGGCCGCCGTGGTCCAGCCGTCGCAACCCGGCGCGTGCCCGCACTTGGTGAACAGGTGGTAGTCCTTCCGGCGCTTGCCGATCGCCTTGCCGATCGCGACCTCGGAGTCGACGTAGCACTCGGCCGTGTCGACGACGTTCATGCCGGCGTCGAGCGCGCCATGGAGCAGCTTGTCGACGTCCTTCTGGTCGGTGCGTTCGTAGCCGATCTCGGCGCCGCCGAAGCCGAGCACGGCGACCTTCATGTCGGTCTTGCCGAAGGGGCGGCGTTCGAGTTCGCGCGGCAGCCACAGCGACGTGCTCGCGGCGAGCGGGGCGGACAACGCACCGGCCGCGGCAGCAGCGACGGCGCCGCGCAGGAAGTCGCGACGGGTGGAAGGAATGGTCATGGGAGGATCGCGGGAGGCGACGGAGAGCTGAGCCGCCACGGGGGCTCGCCGCACCATAGCCAGCAGCGGCACTGCCGACCGGGCAATGCACGTTCTCGTTCGCGGTGCCACAAGCACCGCCGCTGGTAGGCGTGCCCCTGTAGCTGCAGGGCCTGCTCGAACAGTCTCGCGCACCGGCGCGGTTCACGTCGCACTTCCGCGTGGTCGTGCAGTAGCTGCCCGGAAGCGCATGCCGAAGCGGCTGCCCCGGCTGCTACCCGCTACCGCCTCACCACGAGCCCAGAGTCACGGCGATGCCGTTGCTCAGGATGCCGCCGAACGCGTTCTGTCCAGGCGCCAGCGCCCACGGCTGCACGAACAGGCGCGCGCCGAGGAACTGTGGACCGGTCGGTAGCGGGGCTTCGAAGCGGGCCGTGGTCGCACTGGTCGCGGTGCACGGCAGCGACAGCACGTCGAGGCTCTGCCGCAGATCGCATTCGGGCATGCCGATGCCGGCCAACTTCAACGGCAGCGGTACCCCGGCGAACTCGCGGTTGGACCAACCGACACAGACGAACGCGAAGCCGACCGGCACGTTCGCGATGTCGATGCCCAGCGTGGCGCCGAGCAGCGGCCGCGCATTCGGATCCTCGGTGGCCGCGAGCGGCGGATTGCCGCAGCCGATGCCGTAGGGCTGCGCGATCGCCAAACCGGCCGCTTCGAACGACCACGTCTGCCCGCTCACTCCACCGTTCTGGTTGCGGCCCGAGTAGCAGACCACGCGCCCGCGCTGGCGGTCGTAGGCGAGGTTGATCTCGTCCAATTGCTGCGCCGGCACCGGCGCCGGCGTCCAACTCTGGCCATCGAACTCGGCGCCGACCACCCCGCCGCTCAACCCGAAGCCCAGCATCACGCAGCGGGCGCGCTCGCGGTCGAAGACCATGTTCGGGTATCGCACACCGGGCCCGTTGCTGCCGACCTGCACCCAGTCGACGCCATTCCATTCCCAGGTGTCGGACTGGCTGCTGGCACCGATCTCGCCACCGAACAGGACCGTGCGCTGACGTCGCGAGTCGTAGGCCATCGCGTGATGGAAACGCGAAGGCGGGCTGTGCAGCGGCTGGCGCTGCAGCCAGTCCGAGCCGGCCCATTCCCAGGTCTGACCCTGACCATGCAGCACCAACCGCTGGCGCGCTTCGTCGTAGCACATCGACGGCTCGTACATCGACGGCGGCACATGCACCGGGAAGGCCTGGGTCCAAGCCGCACCGTCCCAGCGCCAGGTCTCGGTCGAATAGGTCGGTCCCAAGGCGACGCCTCCCCACAGGATCGTCTCCGCCCGCGCTTCGTCGTAGGCGAACACGTGAGACACCCGCCCGCTCGGAGCGGGCAGTGGCGGAGCGAGCGGCGTCCAGACATCGCCATCGAGCTCGGCCAACCCGCCATTGAGGAATTAGCCCATGCCACCACCGAAGCGCACGACTCGATCGCGCGCCGAGTCGTAGGTCATCACCGAGCCGGAGATCTGGGTCGCAGTGGCCCCAGGGTGCAGTCGCCATTGCGGCGCTTGCGCGCCGAGCGAAGAACCGAGTGCGAACAACAGCAACGAGCACGATGCGACCTTCATGACTTCACCTCGGGAAAGCAGATTGGTTCGGATCGCAAGGCCCATGCCATGAGGCTCAGCCTGGACTCCACCGAGGAACGACGCCAGGCGCAACCGCGAACCGTCGGGTCACCGGCGGGCAGCCGTCGCAGCATCGACGCCCCCACCACCGCACCGTCGCCGCAACGACTCGGTTCGAACGTGTTGCCAAGCCGGGATCGAGGTCACGCGGTTCCCCGGGTATCAAGCGCCGTCCCATCCCGGATGCCGATGCCCAGATACTGCCTCGCGTCGTTTCTGCTGCTGGCGACGCTGCCCGCCCAGGCCCCGTCGCCCTGGTCGGCGCTGCAGGTGCAGAACGGTGTCGCGCTGCCGACCCTGACGAGCCTCGGCAAGCTGATCGCCTACCGCGACGGCACCACGCTGCACGTCTGGTCCGCGGTGGCACGACGATGGACCAGCACCCAGGTGACCAGCGCTGTGCAGCTGCGCCTCACCAACGACTGCCTGTTGGCGATGGATGCAGGGACCTGGCAAGCGTTCTCGTCCTACACGGGGCGGTTCGCGCCGCTGAGCGTCTCGCCGGCAGCCGTCCTGACCAACGGCGCCGCCAACAACAACGACTCCGTGCTGCTGGTCGCGGACAACGGCGCACTGCATGCCTTCAGCGGCTTCGTCGGCGACTGGACCACGCGTTCCATGGCGCCGAACGCGCTGGTGACGGTGACGCGCCACGTCGGCGTACTCGCCCAAAGCGGTCTCGTCAGCGCGATCGATTCCTTCACCGGCCAGTGGACCGACCTGCCGACCGCGGCAGCCATCTCCCAGGTGTCGGCGGACGGCACCGCCGCGTTCGCCGACGATGGCACCACCGTGTTCGCCTTCTCGGCCGTGCGCCGGACCTGGAGCCAGGCGACGTTGCCGGCGAACCGGACCTTCGCGCGCGGCGACGATTGGGGCGTCTGGTACACGCCGACCACGATGCTCGGCTACAGCAGCCTGCGCGACCAGTTCCAGACGGCGGCGAGCGGGGCCAGCGCTGTCGCCGCGAACCAGGACGTGTTCGCACTGTTCCACACGGCCAGCGGGCCGATGTCGTTCTCGGCCCTGTCGGGCAGCTTCGGCGGCCCGTGGGCGCCCACCGGCACCACGCTGACGTCGGGGGGAGCGGTGGCGCTGTTCAGCGATCCCAACAGCGTCATCGCCTACAGCCCCGTGCTCGACACCACGACGCCCCTGGCACGCAACACCGTGTCGGCCGGCTGTGCCGGAGCGACCGCCTTCGCGACCGACAGCGCGACCGGCCGCCCGATCCTGTACGGCGCCTTCACCGGCACCTGGACCGATGCACCGGCGAACGTGCTCGCTGCGGACCCGCTGCTGACGACCACCGCAGCGGCCATGGCGACCCCGACGGGAATGGTCGCCTTCAACGCCCGCACCGGCAACTTCGTGCCGCTGCAGCGCCCCGGGGTCAACTTCACCGGCAACCCCAGCAGCTCGCCGCTGGTCGCGTACGACGCCAACGACCTGCTCGCCTTCGATGCGCGCAACGAACGCTGGGTGGCCACGCCACGCAGCGGCACGGGCACTCCCACCGTGCTGGTCTGGCGCACCGCGGCCATGGTGCTCGACGGCAACGATGCGTTCGGGTTCGGCGTGCAAGCCGGCAACTGGTCGCGCCAACCGATGCCGGAGCCACTGGTGGCATGGCGCGCCAATTCGGAGAGCGGCCGCCTCCACACCGCGACGTGGGTGCTCGGTCACAGCGCCGTCGGCGAAGTGGTGGCGCAAGCGCAGTTCCCCGAGTTCCGGCGCGTGCAAGCGCTCGGCGCCGAACTGCAGCTGGCCGTCGCCGCGCCTCCGGCGGGGTTGGCGGTGCTGGGCCTCGGGAGCCTCGCCAGCAGTCCGATCAACGTGCCTGGGCTCGGCGATCTGTGGCTGACGAATCTGGTCGCGACCGTCGGGCTGGCGGCCAACCCCAGCGGCGATCCGGTGCGACTGTCGTTGCCGTTGCCCCAGAACCCGGCGCTGCGCGGCTACACGTTCGCGTTCCAGGCAGCCATGCTGCCAGCCACAGGCACGCCGTGGCTGACCGACGCGACGACGGTCATGGCGCTGTAGCGGCAACGGCTGCACCGGCTCCTGCGCGTGCAGGCGGCCAGGTCGGGATCAGCACTCAGGCCCGCGCCGCAGCCTTCCCACCACCACCGCCGCACCTACCATGCGCCGCGTGCGTTCGCGACTCACGGACCTCGCCTGCCGCATGAGCAGTGCAGTGCGATGGGCGTTGGTGCTCACCTCCTGCCTCTGGCTCGCGTGGTGCATGCAGGGCGCGCTCGCCGGCATCCGCTTCGACCATGCGCCGGTGACCGAATGGACGCTGCGCCCGCCGGAGCCGGGCCGCGACATGCGGCTGCTGTATGCGATCCTCGACGGGCGACTCGACAGCGACCTCGTCGCGCGCAGCCAGGAGAACGTGGCGCCGATCCGCTTTCGCGCGCAGCGGGCGGCGTTGGTGTTCTTGGCCCAGCCTGGCGGCGGCATCGCCAGACTCACCCACGACCACGGCGGCAGCTTCGACCTCGATCTCACCACGTGGCGCAGTTCGAAGGTGACCAAGGTCGTCAGTCTCCAGGGCGACCGACTCGAACCCGAGATCGACCGTACGGCCACCGCGTGGCGGACCGCGATCGCGTTGCTGCCACTGCTGCTGCTCGCTGCATGCGTGCGGCCGTGGCGCGGCGGGCGGCCGTTCTTGCTGTGGACCCTCGGTCACGTAGCACTGCTGCACCTCCTCGCATGGCTGACGCAACCCGTCGGATTCAACAGAGACGGCGCCGCGACCCTGGCGAACTTCCAGCTGCTGCTGTCCGGCACGCCCGCCTACTTCCCGCCCGGCTATCCGACCTTGCTCGGTTCGTGCGCGTGCCTGAGCCCTGACCATGGCGAACTGCTGGTCACGCTGCTGCAGCACGGCCTGATGCTGCTGAGCCTGTTCTACATCTTCGATCTCGCGCGCGGCGTGCTCGGCGCCGGTCTCGCCAGCGCTGCCCTGCTGCTCACCGGCAGCCTCGCGCCGACGGTGTTCTTGCCGCAGGCGATCCTGTCCGAGAACCTCGCGCTGGCGACGATGGCTGGTGCTCTGTGGTGCGCAGCGAGGCGCGGCAAGCAGAGCCTCGTCGCCGCGGGCCTGCTGCTCGGTCTCGCGACCATCACGCGCGCCGTGCCGTTCCCGGCCCTGATGCTGCCAGTACTGCTGCTGCAATGGGAACGGTCGCGGCTGTGGCCCGCGGTGGCGCGCACCAGCGTGGTGCTCGCCATCGCCGTGGCCGTAGCACTGCTGCCCGCGACCTGGAACTGGCTGCACGGCAACGGCCTCGTGCTCAGTTCGGGCCAGGGTCTGCACATGTTCAACCGCGTCGTGAACGAACAGCGCCTCGTCGATCCCGACGCGCCGTCCACCGCACAGCTGCGCGCGCACCTCGATGGCGCACCGATGGTCGGCGTGCCGCACTGGGAGATGTCCGCGACCCTGCAACGCCGCGGGCTGTCGATGGCGGCGGCGGCCGAACTCATGGGCCAGGTGGCGAACGATGGCCTGAGCGCCAACCGGCTGGCGTTCGCGCGGTACTCGGCCGGCCTCGCGTGGCGCTGTTACGTGGCGGATCCGATGCCGATGGTGCCGCAATGGCGCGAGGGCTGCGCACCGTGGCCGTGGCTGGAGGGCGAGCCGCTCATGCGCGCCAACGGCGGCGCATTGCGCTGGCGCGACGACATGGAATGGCTGTTCGGCAAGCTGTGGCCATGGCTGCTGTGGGCGCCGTGGCTGGCGGTCGTCGTGATGCCGCTGTGCACGAACGGGCGCCGGCGGTTCTTCGCGCTGCTGCTGGTCCCGGTCGGCTATCTCGCCGCGACGTCGTTGGTCGAGTTCTACCTGAGCCGCTATGTGGTCTGCGTGTTGCCGTTCGCGCTGATGCTGGCCTTGGCACCGCTCGCGCCACTGCGGGCGCGCGACTGACCCTACCCAACTGGCAGTCTCCTCGCCGCCGCCGCCCCCCTTCCCAGCAGGGGCGCCGTCGTCGAGACTGTCTCGATGCGAATCAGTCTCAACTTGCTCGTCCTCGCTTGCGCCGCCTCGATGGCGGTGGCGCAGTCCAATGCAGTTCCGGGCACGGACGTCAACCTCTACGACGTCAGTGCCTCGACCATCTATGGCCGCCGCGGCCCCGCCTATCCCAACGGCGAGGTCGGCATCGGCTTCGGCCACGCGTTCTGCAATGCCGGCACCGTGCACGTGCCGTGGCAGACGTCGCCGACGACCGCCGGCCAGATGACCGACATCCACTTCAAGATCGCGTTCCTGCTGGCGCGCGAGAGCAATGGCCGCATCGTGCAGGTCTCGACGCCGGAGACCTGCGTCAAGCACTCGCGAGTCACCTACAACCTCGGCTCGAGCCAGTGCGGCACCTGCCAGAGCGGGCCGACGAGCACGTTCCGCATGGGTTGCTACGACGCCTACAGCACCGGCTTCAATGGCAACCGGTTCAACCTCGGGCCGACCAGCGAGATCGACCCGTGGACCGGCAGCTGGAACCCGGTCGGCAGCTACTTCGATCGCGGCGACCCCGCCGTGGTCGGTGCGGCGGCGAGCGACGGCGTGCAGTCGCTGACCAGCACGCAGGCCAATGCCTTCGAAGTCGTGAAGAACCGCGTGGTCGTGCCGGAGAGTGAACTGAGCCAGCCTGGCACGTTCTTCGGCCAGGTTCATCTCGTGTGCGAAGGCGAGCCGGTCGGCAACCGCGGCAACAACCTGCTGTCCGAGGCGTTGAACTTCACGTGGAATGGCTCGGCGTGGACGACCAGCAACGCTGGCGGTCCCGTGCAGGGCTCGGTGCTGAACCGCTGGAGTGGCGCCACGCGCAACACCGCGGGCAACGGACTCGACGACGGCCGCTTCCTGGTCGCCGCGAAGGTCACGGGGCCGGTCAACGGCGTCTACCACTACGAGTACGCGGTGCACAACATCGACAACGTGCGCGGTGGCGCGTCGCTGAAGCTGCCGCTGCACCCGTCGGCGCAGCTGACCGCGGTCGGCTTCCGCGACATCGACGGCAACGTGCTGAACGATTGGACGTGGTCGCGCAGCGGCGGCGAGCTGGCGTTCCTCGCGTCGGCCAACAACTCGCTCGATTGGAACAGCCTCTACAACTTCTGGTTCGACACCACCGTCGCGCCGACTGCGGGCACGGTCACGATCGACCAGGCGCGCATCGGGGCGGGCGCCCTGTCGGTCGCCGTCGCCAGTGACGTGCCGAACGGCTCGCTGTCGGCCACCGTGGCTTCGGTCGGCGCGGGCTGCTTTGGCCTGAGTCTGTCGGCGACGCGCCCGGTGCTCGCCACGACGGCACAGATCACGACCTCCGGCATCCCGGCAGGCACGACGATCGGCTTCACGGTGTTGACGCTGACGCCCGCCCTGACGCCGATCGACCTGACGGCGATCGGCATGCCGACGTGCTTCGCGTACGTCGTCGGCGGCATCAATGAAGTGTGGCTGAACCCGGTCGGCACGGCGCAGGTGCCGCTGGTGGTGCCGAACAACCTGTCGCTGGTCGGCGCGTCGGTCGCCGCGCAGTCGGTTTCGGCGAGCCCGCCGCTGACGCCGCTCGGCTTCATCGCCTCGAACGGCGTGACGCTGAACATCGGCGCGCAGTAGCGCTGACGCACAGACCGCGGCAGCCGCAACACCTCAGAACTGCAGCACCAGCGGCGCCACCGGTGCGCCACCCTGGAACGTCGTCGTGGCGTGCCGGCCGTGATGGTCGGCACGCACCAGCCACGGCATCGGCAGGTCGGTCACCGTGAGCAGCCAGTCGCCGTCGCCGGTGCGACGGACGCGATCCGGCAGCCAGTCGACCATCGCCGCGAGCCGTTCCCCGGGCAGTCGCTCGACGGCGCGCGCTTCGGCCTCCGGCGCCTGCCAGCGGACCACCGCGAGCT
>CAMAUH010000181.1 GCA_945861365.1 Candidatus Kuenenia stuttgartensis | reverse complement strand
AGCAGCACGGCCCCGCCGACAGCGGGCCCCAGCGACAGCAGCCACGCCACGACCATCGGTGCGAACGGCATCGCGATCAGCCCGCGCACGTACAGCTCGGCCGCCCACGGTCGGTGCGGCTCGATGTGCACGAGCATGCGACGGGATGGTTGTCGCCGCAGGGCCACCAGCACCTCAGAAGCGCAGCGTCTCGATCGACGTCACCGTCGCCGCGGCACCCTGGCCGCCGAACAGCACCAGCGTGCCATCGGGCATCACTTCCCCGATGTGGCTCGCGCGCGGCTGCAGCAGGTTCGGCGCCGGCGTCCACGTGTTGCTGGCCGGGTTGAACACTTCGACGTTGGCGATCGACACCGGCGCCAGCAGCGTGCCCTGCGTGCCACCGCAGACGACGACGCGGCCGTCGGCGAGGCGCGTGGCGGAGTGCAGCGCGCGCGCGGTCGGCATGTTCACGGTCGCCCACGTGTTGGTGGTCGGGTTGTAGACGTCGGCGCCGGCGATCGGCGCCGCGGGGGATGCGCCGAGCAGGCTCGGCACGTTGACGCCGCCCGTCATCAGCACGCGGCCGTCGAGCAGCGTGACCTGGTTGTAGTGATGGCCGGCGCGGCCCTGCGGCATGTTCGCCCCGCTGCTCCAGGTGCCGGTGGCGGGGTTCCAGCGCTGCACGTTCGGCGTGCTGACCGCGGACAGCGGGATGCCGAGGAAGAACCCGACCTGCACGCCGCCCGACACCATGATCTGGTTGTTCGACAAGCGCGTCAGTGCTGGCGCCAGCCGGTTGCCGCCGAGGGCATTGGCGCCGGTCCACGTGTTGGTCACCGGGCTCCAGATCTCGACCGAGTTCAGGGTCGCACCGATCGCCGTCGCGACGTCGGGCTGCAGCGTCGACGTGCCGCCGGCGACCATCACGCGGCCGTCGGCGAGCAAGCACGCGGCGTGCAGCACGCGCGGGGTCGCCATGTTGCCGGTCGGCGCGAACGCGTTCGTCGTCGGGTCGTAGATCTCGCAGGTCGCCAGCGTGGCGCCGGTCGCGTCGGCGCCGCCGACGATCAGCACGCGGTTGTCGGCGAGGCGCACCGCGAGGTGCAGCGCGCGCGCGACGCTCATGGTCGGGCCGGCCTGCATGCGCATGCGGCGGAAGTCCCACAGTTCACTGGTCGCGAGGCCGGTCGCCGAGGTCAGGCTGCCACCGCCGCCGCCGAGGATCAGCACGTCGCCCTGGCCGCCGTTGTTGTTGCGGTCGACGAGGCTCGCCGCGAACGCGCGCGCGCTGGTGAGCACGTCCGGTGCCGGCACGCCGCTGTCCTGCAGGCCGGTCTGCGTGACGACGTCGTTGCCGAGCTGGCCGAAGAACGGCGAGCCCGGACCGAGTATCAGCGACTGCCAGTGGAAGACCACGTTGCTGATCGCCGGGTTGTTCGGCAGGGCCAGCGAGTAGGTGGCGCCGCCGGTCGGCGAGGTGATCGCGAACGACAGCAGGCCCAGCAGGTCGGTGCCGACCTGCACCGAGCGCGGGTCGAGCGGGTCGATGGCGGCGAGCGGCGTCGGGCCGCCGTTGTTCGACACCAGGAACAGCATGATCTGCGAAGCGGGGGCGCCGCTGGCCTGCAGGGTCAGCGTGGTGCCGAGGCGACCGGAGGTCAGCTTGTCGAAGTTGTAGTCGTTCTGCGCGGCGAGGCCGGCAATGAGCAGGGCGGAGGCGAGCGTGGTGCGTTGGAGCATGGTGCGTGGAGGCTGCCCGAGAACGGGGCTGCGCGTGGCCGGGAAGCGTAGCCGAGGCTTCGGGAGGCGTCCCGGCCTGCACGAGTGCCGTAGTGCGGACTCAAGCGGCGCCGGGCTTGTCCGAGAATGAGAACGGACACGAGCCATGGCCGATCCCCTGCACGGAACCCCAGCAGTCAGTGGCGTCGGCGGCTTCGCCCAGCGCACGCCGGAGCGGCGCCCGCTGACCGCGATCCGCCGCGATGCCGGCCACGCACCGCAGCAGGACCAGGTCAGCGTGGCGGCGGCGGCGACGGTGGCGCGGCGGGTGCTGCGCGAACGCGTGCTGACGCGCACGCGCACCCGGCTCGAGCTCACCGACGAGCACCCGGCGCAGGAGTTCGCCGAAGTGATCGACCTCGAGCTGCCGGCCGCGTTCCTCGGCCGCCTGCTGTCGGCACAGAACCAGATCGCCGCGCTGCGCGCCGGCCAGTGGCCCGTCCCGCGCATCCGCGCTGCCCTCGACCAGGCGCTGCGTGAAGGGGCGCAGGAAGCGATCGAACTGCTCGCCGCGGATCCGCAGCACACCGAGGGCGTCGTGGTCGTCGCCGAAGTGATCGCCGAGTACGCGCGCCGCCTCGCCGCGTTGGCGGGCGAACTCGGCCGCTAACCGCCGTCCATCTCGGCCGGATCCTCGACGCACACGTCCTCGTCGCGGCATTCGAGGAACCCTTCCGGCAGCGACACCGTCTGCGTGCTGCCGTCCTTGCAGCGGCGCGCGCGCAGCGCGATCTCGGGGTAGGCGACGTCGCGCGGCAGCTCCTGCAGCAGCGCGTCGAGATCGGCCAGCGTCTTCACCATGTGCATCGCCGGCAGCAGGTGCTTGGTGCGCGGGAAGCCCTTCAGGTACCAGCCGGTGAACTTGCGGATCTGCTGCATGCCGTTCTTCTCGCCGAAGAACGCGGCCAGCAAAGCACCGTGCTCGCGCATCGTGTCGAGCACCGTGCCGAGCGTCGGTGGCGGCGGTGGTTCGTTGCCGGTCAACACTGCGCACAGCTCGCCGAACAGCCACGGCCGGCCGAGGCACCCGCGGCCGACGACGACGCCGTCGCAGCCGGTCTGCCGCAGCATGCGCAGCGCGTCCCAGCACTCGAACACGTCGCCGTTGCCGAGCACCGGGATCGTGCGCACCGCCTGCTTCAGCTCGGTGATCGCGTTCCAGTCGGCTTCGCCGCTGTACAGCTGTGCGGCGGTGCGCGCGTGCAGCGCCACGGCGCGCACGCCCTCGGCTTCGCCGATGCGGCCGGCATCGAGGAACGTCAGCAGGGAGTCGTCGATGCCCTTGCGGAACTTGATCGTGACCGGCGTGGTGCCAGCGCTCTTCACCACCGCGCGCACGATCTTCTGCAGCAGCTTCGGCCGCACCGGGATCGCCGCACCGCCGCCGGATGCCGTGACCTTGCGCACCGGGCAGCCGAAGTTCATGTCGATGTGGTGCACGCCCCATTCCTCGACCAGCACCTTGGTCGCTTGCGCCAGCGTGTCCGGGTTGGTGCCGTACAGCTGGATGCTGCGGCGGGTCGTCTCGTCCGGGCCGAACGACGCCAGCTGCAGCGTGCGCGCGTGCCCTTCGACGAATGCGCGCGCCGTGATCATCTCGCTGACGTACAGGCAGCGGTCCTGCGAGAAGCGGCGGCACAGCGAACGGAACGGCGCGTTGGTGATGCCGGCCATCGGCGCCAGCACGATCGGCGGGTCGACCGTCAGCGTGCCGATCTGCAGCGGGCGGAACTCACCCGGCTGCGCCAGGGGCACGTCACGGTTCAGCGGGCTGCGCAGGGACACGGCGATTCAGGGCGCGCGGGGTGAGGGGGGCGGCGGCAGCGAAGGTGCCAACGCGGAGTTCGGTCTGGAAACGGGAACGCGCTGCTGGCTCGGGACCGACGGTCGGTGCCATGCCAGCAGCGCGTTCGCCTTCCTTGCTTCGGCGCCGAGCGCCGGCAGCAAGAAAACTGGTGCCCAGGAGAGGACTTGAACCTCCATGGGATGTTACTCCCGCTAGGACCTGAACCTAGTGCGTCTGCCAATTCCGCCACCTGGGCAACAAGTGGGGAGCGGGAAGGTAGCGACCGGGTGCGCGCTTGCAAGCGATCGTTCGCTCTTTCTGTCGGCACCCACAGCGTGCTTGCACGGGTTCCCTCGATGCCTTAGCGACTGGGGCGATGTCGAAGCAGGCCAGCAAGAAAGCCGATGCGAAGCCGGCCACCGAGGTGCTGGTCGGCGAGAACAAGAAGGCCCGCTTCCACTACGAGATCCTCGAGCGCTACGAAGCCGGGCTCTCGCTGGTGGGCACCGAGGTCAAGGTGCTGCGGCAGGGGCAGTTGAGCCTCGACGAGGCCTACGCCCGCTTCGATGGCAGCGAGCTGTGGCTGGTCGGCGCGACGATCCCCGAGTACTCGCACGGCAACCTGCAGAACCACGAGCCCAAGCGCAAGCGCAAGCTGCTGATGCACGCCCGCGAGCTGAAGAAGCTGAAGGACAAGTCGCAGATCAAGGGCCTGACGATCGTGCCGCTGCGCGTCTACTTCGGCACCCGTGGCTTCGCCAAGATCACGCTGGGGGTCGGCAAGGGCCGCAAGCTGCACGACAAGCGCGAGCACCTGAAGACCAAGGACGCCAAGCGCGAGATCCGCGACGCCTGACCGGCGTGGCGCTGGCGCTGGCCGGCCGCGACGATGCCGGGATGGACACCGCCGTGCTGCTGCTGGTCGGGAACGACTACGAAGACCTCGAACTGCACTATCCGCGGTTGCGCCTGCGCGAGGCGGGCTACCGCGCCGTGGTCGCCGGCGACGCGGCCGGACGGGACTACACCAGCAAGCACGGGTATCCGGCGCGCAGCGACGTGGCGATCGGGACCTGCGATGCGAACGACTTCGCCGGTCTCGTCGTGCCGGGCGGGTGGATGCCAGACAAGCTGCGGCGCGACCCGGCGGTGCTGGAGCTGGTGCGGGCGTTCGATCTCCAGCGCAAGCTGGTCGCCAGCATCTGCCACGGCGGTTGGATCTGCATCTCTGCGGGCATCGTGCGCGGGCGCGCCTACACGGGCTCGCTCGGCATCAAGGACGACCTGGTCAATGCCGGGGCGCAGTTCCGCGATGCGGCGGTGGTCGTCGATGGCCACCACGTCTCGTCGCGCAAGCCGGACGACCTGCCGGAGTTCCTGGCGGCGTCGCTGGCGGTGCTCGGCGCGGTCGGCGGCGGCCGCTGAGGCCTGGGGTCCGGGGCAGCGTTCGCAATCCGGGCGCCCGGCGTTCGGCTTCTGGACGGCGCGGCCGCTTTCTGGCCGTGGCACGCACCTTGGTCTCTCGGGTCGCGACCTTCGCGTTCCGACCCCGAGATCCCATGCGCAACACCCTGCTTCCCTTCCTGTCGCCCCTGCTGCTGCTGTTCACCGCTTGCGGTGGCGGTGGTGGCGGCACCGCCAATGGCACGGCCAACACCACGCCAGGCTCGGTGCACGTCGCCGTCGACACCGCGACCGGCACCGGTGGCACCGTGCAGTTCCTGGTCGGTGGTGCCGCGCTGCGCCGCGGCGATGGCTCGCTGACCGAGGACATGCTGGCGACGCCCGGCGTCGTGACCTTCACCGACCCGAGCGGCGAACTGGCCTACCTGAAGCTGCGGAACGTGCCGAGCGGCGACTACGACGCGCTGCACCTGATGCTGATGCCGGGCACCGGCCGGCAGCTGACCGAGGCTGGCCAGCACCGTTCGGTCGATGGCTCGCTGAGCCTCGACATCCCGATCCGCGACCACCTGCAGCACGATGCGGCCGGCAACAGCTGGATCGTCGTCGGGCACGACGTCGGCGAGACCGTGCAGGGCAGCGGCAGCAGCTGGACGTTCGCACCGACGATGTCGGCGCGCGTCGACGGCAGCCACCACACGGTCGCCGGCCTGCGCACGGTGCTTCGCGCGGACGATCGCCTTTGGGTCTCGCAGCCCGGCGCCGACGATGGCGTGCTCGAACTCGAGTTCGCCGCGGACTGCAGCTGGAGCGATGACCAGTCGCACACCTTCGGCTCGCGCGGCGAGTTCGTCGCCAGCCTCGGCAGCGACGACGACGTGCACGTGGAAGCCGAAGTGCATCGTGGTGGGCGCCTGGTCGCGCACCGTGCGCACCGCGGTGGTGGCAACGACAACGTGCGCCTGCTCGGCCGCATCCTGGCGCTCGACGCGGCGACGACGAGCTTCACGCTGCGCGTGCAGGCCGAAGTGCGCCACGGGGAGCACCGCCTGCTGGAGAGCGCCGTCGACGTGCGCGTGCTCGCGGCCAATGCCCGCCTCGAACAGGACGACAGCCATGCGACGCTGGCGTTCTCGGCCCTCGCGGTCGGCAACCTGGCGAAGGTGAAGTGGACGACGCGCACGCCGGTCGCCGGCCAGCTCGACGACGTCGTCGCGCGTGAGGTCGAGATCACGGCGGGGGCCGGTGCGCCGCTGCAGCCCGAATGGGAAGGTCGCGTGCAGGCGGTCGATCTCGTCGCCAACACCATCACGGTCGAGCGGCGCGGCGACGACGTGATCGTCATCGGCGGCGTGTCGGTGCCGCAGGCGACGCTGACCATCAGCGCCACCACGCGGTTGTTCCGTCAGGCCAGCGGCGGCGGTGGCGAGAGCGCGATCGGCCTTGCCGCGGTCGTGCCTGGCCAGGATCGCATCTGGTGGCGCGGCAACGTGACCGGTCCGGCCGCGGTCGCGGCGACCTGGGTGCGCGTGCGACAGCAGTGAGGCTTCGCCGGCGACCGGCGAAGTGGCGGTGGGAGAGGGATTCGAACCCCCGGTACCCGTGAGGGCACAGCGGTTTTCAAAACCGCCGCATTCGGCCACTCTGCCATCCCACCGCGGGGCTGCGGGCCGCGCGCACGCTAGCTGTGCAGCGCACCGAACTCCAGCGACCGCGTGCGTTCAGTCGGTCGCGAGCGATTCGAACACGTCGCGCGCGACCAGGATCGGCGCGCCGGTCTGCACCGCCAGCGCGATCGCATCGGACGGCCGGCAGTCGACCGGCTTCTCGGCGGTGCCGCCGGTGCCCGCATCGCGCGGCAACAGCATCAGCTGTGCGAAGAACGTGCCTTCGCGCAGTTCGTTGATGACGACGCGGTGCAGGCGGTGGCCCAGCGTCGACATCACCCGCCCGATCAGGTCGTGGGTCAGCGGCCGCGGCGGCTGCACGCCGCACAGCTTGCGGTTGATCTCCTCGACCTCGGTGTAGCCGATGACGATCGGGAACCCCCGGCTGCCATTGCGCTCGCGCAGGTGGATGAACTGCTGGTCACCCTTCTGGTGGATGACGACGCGGGCGAGTTCGACTTCGACGAGGTCCATGGCGGGCAGCGCAGCGTTATAGCGGCGAGGTGCGGTGGATCGCGAGCCTGCGTCCGGCTCCCGTGGCTTGGTATAAGGCGAGGGGTGCCGAACGTGCCTTCGCCCGCCCTCGCTCCCTTCGCCGCGGCCCCCGGCAACCCCGTGCTCGCGGTGGCGACGCGCAGCGGGGCCATCGAGTCCTGGCATCGCGGTTCGGTCGCGGTCGTGCACGACGGGGCCACGGTGCTCGGCCTCGGCGACACGGCGGGCCCGGTGTTCGCCCGTTCGGCGGTGAAGCCGCTGCAGGCCCTGCCCTTCCTCGAACGCGGCCTCGCCGAGCGGCTGCAGCTGCCGCCGGCTGAACTGGCGGTGATGTGCGCCAGCCACGATGGGGCGCCGTTGCACGTGGCGACGGTGCGTTCGTTCCTGGCGCGCGGCGGCCTGCGCGAGGACCAGCTCGGCTGTGGCCCGCACGCGCCGTTCGACCAGGACAGCCGCCTGGCGCTGCTGCGCGCCGGCGAGGCGCCGGGCAAGGTGCACAACAACTGCAGCGGCAAGCACACCGGCTTCCTGCACCTGGCGCGTGAGTGCGGCGACGATCTGGCGCGCTACCTCGACCCGGACTGCCAGAGCCAGCGCGAAGTGAACGCCGCCGTCGCGGCGATGGCCGGGCTGCCGGGGCCGGTGCCGACCGGCATCGATGGTTGCGGTGCGCCGACGTTCGTGCTGCCGCTGGTGGCGCTGGCGCGAGCATTCTGCCAGCTGGCGAACCCGGAGGGGCTGCCCGCCGTTCGAGCCGCCGCATGCCGTTCCATCTTCGCCGCCGTGGGCCAGGCGCCGGCGCTGCTCGCGGGCGAGCGCCGGTTCTGCACGGCCCTGCTGCGGCAGTGGCCGGGGCGCGTGTTCGCGAAGAACGGCGCCGAAGGCGTCTACGCGGTCGCGCTGGCGCCCGATCCGGCGCGCACCCGCTGGCCCGGCGCGCTCGGCATCGCGATCAAGATCGACGACGGCGCGGAACGCGGCTACCAGCCGGTGGTGGTGGACCTGCTGCAGCGCCTCGGCGCGCTGCCAGCCACGTTGCCGAAGGCTCTGGCGGCGTTCCACGTGCAGGAGCTGCACAACACGCAG
>CAMAUH010000180.1 GCA_945861365.1 Candidatus Kuenenia stuttgartensis | reverse complement strand
CGGCGGTGGCGGCGGCGGCCGCGGTGGCTACGGCGGTGGCGGTGACCGCGGTGGTCGTCGCGGTGGTGGCCGTGGCGATGACGGCGGTGGCGGCGGCGGCGGCGGCGGCGGTGGCGGCGACGAGTGGTAGTCGTCACGACGGCTTTGCGCCGTCGCACCTAGCCCTGACCTAGCAGGGCAGACCTAGCCGGTCTGCGCCCCCCCCGTCAGGTGGAGCCTGTCCGCAGGCTTCTGACAACGGAACGCGCCAAGTGTTTGGCTCGTTCCGTTTGTTCGTATCCAGACCGGTTCCTCTCAGGCCTGTTCCTGACCAGGCCATGGGTGCGCTACGCGCGCGTTGCCGAAGCTGGCCCGTGCGCCCTGGCTTGGTCGCAGTCGCCCCCTTGTCGGGGCGGACGGAATCGACGCGACTTCGCAAAGCCTCTCCCCTTGAAGGGGGGCATTGGCATCCGGCCGCAGTGGCTCGCGAGCCCGCTTGGTGGCTCGCCGGCCTACTGGCTCGCCGCCTTACTGATGCGCCCGCCTACTGACGGGGCAGTGCCGAGTGGTCGATGACCGTCTGCAGGCCCATCGCATTCACCAGCAGCACGAAGAACACCAGGATGCAGACGCCGAGAACGACGCCGATGGCGGTGGGAACGACATCCTCAGGTTCGATCAGTTTGGACATGCGGATTGGGCGCGGAAGCTAGGCGCCGTGCCGCGGCAATGCGAGTAGCCACTCGATAATCCTGGGCACCGAGCGGCGGCATCAACCATTCGGGTTCTGGTAGCCGAGCAGCGCATCGAGCGTGCGTCGACTGACCGCGTGGTAGCGCGGTCGCGCCTTCTTGTAGATCGCCATCGCGCGCGCCTTGCCGTCCGCGCTGGCGAGCAGCGCCTCGTAGATCGGCTTCAAGAACTTGCGCCGGCCGATGGTCTGCAGGAACAGGTCGAGGCGGCGATCGACGGCGCGGTAGTCGTTCTGGATCGCCAGTACGAGCCAGGCGCACAGGATCTCGCTGTTGCCGCTGCGCGTGAATCCGAACGCGCTGTCGAGGTCGGCGAGGCGGTCCTTGCCAGCCGTGCCGAGCCCTTGCAGGAACCGCAACCACTGCTGCGTGACCCAACCGCTGGTCGTCAGGTCCTTCGGTGCCGTGCCGCTGCGCCAGCTGGCGAGGGCCTGGTCGACGGCGGCGAACAGCGTCGCTGTCGGCACGTCGGCGTCGCGGGGAATGCCGCTGCCGTTCACCCAGCCGTCGACATCGATCGATTTGGCCTTCGCGGCATCCTTCGCCAGCAGCTCCTGCTGCAGGAAGGTGAGGAACGTCGCGGTCGTCACGCTCTGGAAGGCGTGCTGGTCGAACCAGCGCTGCAGGAACGCATCGAACGTCGGGCGGCCGAAGGCGTGCTCCAAGGCGCGCAGGAATGCGGCGCCTTTCTGGTAGGGCACGCTGGTCATCGCGTCGTCGGGATGGCGGCCGGTCAGGTCGATGTGCAGCACCTGGTCGGCGGCTGGCAGCGCGCGGACCTCGTTCGCCAGGTCCTGCATGCCCAACGCGGTCTCCATGGCGGCGCGGTCGCGGCCGTAGACCTGTTCCATGATGCGGTCCTCGAGGTAGACCGTGAACCCCTCGTTGAGCCAGAAGTCGCGCCAGGTCGCGTTGGTGACCAGGTTGCCCGACCAGCTGTGCGCGAGTTCGTGCGCGATCAACGACACCAGCGACTTGTCGCCGGCGAGGATGGTCGGCGTCGCGAAGGTCAGGCACGGGTTCTCCATGCCGCCGAACGGGAAGCTCGGCGGCAGCACCAGCACGTCGTAGCGGCCCCAGCGGTAGGGGCCGAACAGCTGCTCGCACGAGCGCACCATGGTTTCGGTGTCGGCGAGCTCGCTGGCGGCGAGTTCGATCGTCGCGGGCTCGGCCCACACCGCACAGCGCGGGCCGAGTTCCCGCTGCACGAGGTTGCCGCAGGCGAGCGCGATCAGGTAGCTCGGCACGGCCTTGTCCATGACGAAGCGACTGACGGCACCGTCGACGCTGCGCTGCGAAGCACTCATCACCGGCACGAGGCCGGTGGGCGCGCCGATCTCCGCGGTCCACGTGATGCGCACGGCCGGCGTGTCCTGCAGCGGGATCCAGCTGCGCGTCAGGATCGACTGGCCCTGCGTGAACAAGAACGGCGCCTTGCCGCCTTCGGTCTGATCGGGCGACAGCCACTGCATCGCTTCCGCTTCCGGCGAGGTCCGGTAGGCGATCGTCACCTGCTTGGTGTTGCTGCGCAGGCCGATCGTCAGCGGCGTGCCGAGCTGTTTGTCCTTGGCGCCGAACCAGTGCGGCAGCCAGTCCCCGTTGTCGTCCCTGACCCCGAGGACCTCGATTCCCTGCGTGTCGACCACGAAGGGCGCGTCCGAGTGCTGGCGGTGCAGGGTGTGGGTGACGCTGCCTTCGGCGAACTGGCCTTCGAAGTTCAGCACGAGCCGCAGGTCCAGGTGGGTGGTGCGGACCTCGTTCGGGCGCGCCGCGCTGTGGCTGTCGGCGGGGGTCGGGGGCAACTCGGCGGGCATCGGGTCGGTCGTGGCGCAGGCGGTGAACACGAGGGCGAGCAGCGGCAGTGTTCGCATCGCGCCGTTGTAGCCAACGTCGCGTTCGCAAGCACCTTGCCCGGGGACCGATCCGGATGGAGTCCGGTCCGTAGTTCGTCAGCCGCAGCCCATGCAGACTGCGCCGGGTTCGCGGCCGCACGAGACCCCGCGGGTCACGCGGCGGCGGGCCCGCGGTTGCGGTGGCGCCATGGGGGAACTAGCCTGTCGTCCTGCTTGCGGCGCAAGGTGCGCCGACTCGCCCGCTTCCGTTGTCCCTGGAGGACTCTTGTCTCACGTGATGTTGTCGTCGAAGAGGATTCATGTCCGGCAGGCCTGATTCGCGCCGTCCGGTTTCTCAGGATCGTGGACCGCGCATCAACCACCACATCCGTATCCGTCAGGTCCGCGTCATCGACGAGGACAACAAGCAGCTCGGCATCCTGGAGACCGCCGACGCGCTCGCGATGGCGATCCAGAAAGGTCTCGACCTCGTCGAGATCGCCCCGAACCAGCGGCCGCCCGTGTGCCGCATCATGGACTTCGGCAAGTACAAGTACGAGGAGAAGAAGAAGGAGCAGGCGAGCCGACGCAAGCAGCACCAGGTGCAGATCAAGGAGCTGCGCGTGCGTCCCGGCACTGGCGAACACGACCTGCAGGTGAAGATCCGCCAGGCGCGCCAGTTCTTCGCCGACGGCGACAAGGTGCTGGTTTGCTGCTTGTTCCGCGGTCGCCAGATCGCGCACAAGGAAGTCGGCGAGCAGGTGATCAACGAGGTCGTCAAGGAACTCGCCGACATCGCCAAGGTCGAAGCCGGCATCCGCGTCGAAGGCAAGCGCATGGTGCTGCTGCTCAGCAAGAAGTGAAGTAGCACCGCCGGCCGGGCTCGGCGTCCTATGGTTGTGGCACCGCGATTCCGCGGTGCCCACCGATGAGCGCACCCGACTTCACCGAACCCTTCGGCATTAACGCCGCCTACGCCGAGAAGGTCTACGGCGACTACCTGCAGGCGCCCGAATCGGTGCCCGCCGAATGGCGTGCGTGGTTCGACACGACGTTGCCGCCCGAGCAGCGGGCCACTGCGAAGCCGCGCACCGCGGTCGCATCGCCGCGCCAAGACGCCGCACCTGCCGACGAACTGCAGCCGCTGACCGGCGTCGCCGGCCGCATCGTCAAGAACATGACCGAGAGCCTCACCGTGCCGACCGCGACGTCGGCGCGCGAGATCGCGGTCAAGGTGCTCGAAGAGAACCGGCACGCGATCAACCGCTACCAGCAGGGCCTGCACCTGCCGAAGGTCAGCTTCACGCACCTGATCGCGTGGGCGATGGTGCAGGCGATCGCGCGCGTGCCGGCGATGGCCGCCCAGTTCGTCGAGCAGGACGGCAAGCCGTTCCGCCGCCTGTCGCGCAGCCTCAACGTCGGCATCGCCGTCGACCTGCCGGCGAGCGGAGCGGCGGGCAAGGAAGGTCGCCGCAGCCTGGTCGTGCCCAACGTCAAGGACTGCGGCGCGCTCGACTTCGCCGGCTTCTTCGCGGCGTTCGCGGTGCAGATCGACAAGGCGCGCCGCGGCGCCCTGGTGCCCGACGACTTCGCCGGCACGACCTGCACGCTGACCAATCCCGGCACGATCGGCACCGTCAGTTCGCTGCCGCGCCTGCTCGCCGGCCAGAGCTTCATCGTCGCGACCGGCGCCATCACGGTGCCGGCGGCGTTCCAAGGCGCTGCCGCGGCGACGCTGACCGAACTCGGCGTGTCGCGCGCGATGATGCTGACCAGCACCTACGACCACCGCGTGATCCAGGGCGCCGAGTCGGGGCAGTTCCTCGATTGGATGGACCGGCTGCTGCGCGGCGAGGAACAGTTCTACGAAGGCATCTTCCGCTCGCTGAAGGTGCCGTACCGCCCGGTGCACGACAGCGTCGATCGCCGGCCGCCGCTCGGCAGCAGCCTGCGCGAGGCGGAGAACCTCGAACGCGCGGCCGGGCTGATGACCTACATCCGCAGCTACCGCGTGCGCGGCCATGCGCTGGCCGAACTCGACCCGCTGCAGTTCGCGCCGAAGGATTGGCCCGAACTCGACATGGCGACCTACGGGCTCACCATGTGGGACAAGGAACGCGTGTTCTTCAGCGACGGCGTCACCGAGAAGCCGCTGGCGACGCTGCGCGAGATCCAGGAGGTGCTGCACCTGACCTATTGCCGCCACGTCGGCGTCGAGTTCATGCACATCGCCGACGCCGAGCAGCGCGACTGGCTGCGCGTGCGCATGGAGCGCAACCGCAACGAGGAGGCGCTGCCGCCGGCGGTGCAGCTGCGCATCCTCGACCAGCTGGTCGAGGCCGAAGCGTTCGAGCAGTTCCTGCACACGCGCTTCGTCGGCCACAAGCGCTTCTCGCTGGAGGGCGGCGACACGCTGATCCCGGTGCTCGAGGCGCTGCTCGAACGCGCCGCCGAACACGGTGCGAACCGCGTCGTGCTCGGCATGGCACACCGCGGTCGGCTCAACGTGCTGGCGCACGTGCTGCAGAAGCCGCTGACCAAGATCTTCGCCGAGTTCGAAGGTGTGCTCGATCCGTCGATGACGCAGGGCTCCGGCGACGTGAAGTACCACCTCGGGGCGAGCGCCGACCGCCGCACCACCGCGGGGCAGGCGGTCACCGTCGAGCTGGCCTGCAACCCGAGCCACCTCGAAGCGGTCGACCCGGTCGTCGAGGGCATGGCGCGCGCGCGGCAGGACCAGGCGCCCGCCGATGCCGAACGGCCGGCGCAGGACCGCGTCGTGCCGGTGCTGGTGCACGGCGATGCCGCGTTCGCCGGCCAGGGCGTCGTGTTCGAGACGCTGCAGATGTCGCAGCTGCGCGGCTACCGCACCGGCGGCACCGTGCACGTCGTCGTCAACAACCAGATCGGCTACACGACGTCGCCGCAGGACTCGCGCAGCACGCCGTTCTGCACCGACGTCGCGAAGGCGATCCAGGCGCCGGTCTTCCACGTCAACGGCGACGATCCGCTGGCGGCGGTGCGCATGGTGCGGCTGGCGTTCGACTACCGCGCGCGCTTCCACCGCGACGTCGTGCTCGACATCGTCTGCTACCGCCGGCACGGCCACAACGAAGGCGACGAGCCGAGCTACACGCAGCCGCTGCTGTACCGGCAGATCGAGCGGCATCCGACCGTGCGCGCCAGCTACCAGCAGTACCTGCTGCGCGCCGGCGTGCTCGGCCAGGACCAGCTCGCCGGCTACGACGCGCAGGTGCATCGCCGCCTGCAGGAATCGCTGGCCGAGGTGCGCGCGATCGAGGCGCCACCGGCCGTCGCGGCCGCCGCGCGGCCCGAGCGCGAATGGGCAGCACCGCCGACCGCGGTGCCGCTCGCCGAACTGCAGCGCCTCAACGCCGCGTTGCTCGACTGGCCCGCGGACTTCCACGCGCATCCGAAGGTCGTCGGCGTGCTGCAGCGGCGCGCGGACATGCTGGCCGGCCGGCAGCCGATCGACTTCGCGACCGCCGAGACGCTGGCGTTCGCCAGCCTCGTCACGCAGGGCGTGCCGGTGCGTCTCGCCGGCCAGGACAGCGGCCGCGGCACGTTCAGCCAGCGGCACGCGGCGCTGTACGACGCCGAGAACGGTCGGCGCCTCGTGCCATTGGCGCGGCTCGCGCCCGAACAGGCGCGCTTCGTCGTCGTCGATTCGCTGCTCAGCGAGGAAGCCGCCCTCGGCTTCGAGTACGGCTACAGCACGACCACGCCGCAGGGCCTCACGCTGTGGGAGGCGCAGTTCGGCGACTTCGGCAACGGCGCGCAGATCCAGATCGACCAGTTCCTCGCCGCCGGCGAAGCGAAGTGGAACCAGCAGAGCGGCCTCGTGCTGCTGCTGCCGCACGGCTACGACGGCCAGGGCCCCGAACACAGCAGCGCGCGGCTCGAGCGCTTCCTGCAGCTGTGCGCCGAGAACAACCTGCGCGTCGCCAACCCGTCCAGTGCGGCGAGCACGTTCCACCTGCTGCGCGCGCAGGCACTCGATGCGGACCGCAAGCCGCTGGTGGTGATGACGCCGAAGAGCCTGCTGCGCCAGAAGGAGGCCGGCTGCGCGCCGGAGGAACTGGCGAACGGCGCCTTCACGGCGGTGCGCGACGATGCGCTGGCGCCGGCCGACGTGCGCACCGTGGTCTGCTGCAGCGGCAAGGTTCGCTACGACTTGCTGGCCGCGCGCGGCGACGACCGTTCGGTCGCGGTGGTGTCGCTCGAACTGCTGTATCCGTGGCCGGCCACGGCGATGGCGGCGCTGCGCGCGAAGTATGCGTCGGCGCAGTTCGTGTGGTGCCAGGAGGAGCCGGCCAACATGGGCGCCTGGACGTATCTGCGCGATCGCTTCGCGTGGACGCGCAGCGCGTGCCGGCCGGCGGCTGCGAGCACCGCGACCGGTTCGTCGCTGCGGCACAAGGCCGAACAGGCGGCACTCGTGGCGGCTGCCCTCGGGCGCTGAAGGCGCCTCGCGCTGCAGCCGCAGGGATCGGCCTCAGCCGACGTGCGCGCGCACGAAGTCGATCGCCATCGCGAGCGCGGTCGCTTCGTGCTGTGCTGCGGTGCAGCCGCTGGCCTTGCGCGGCTTGAACGAATGGTCGCCATCACGCAGCCACTGCAGCGTGATCGCCGGCGACAGCGTGTACGCGGCGACTTCGTCGGGCGTGCCGAACTCGTCGCGTTCGCCCTGCACGACCAGCGTCGGCGTGCGCAGGTCGGCGAGGTGCGCGGTGCGCAATTGCTGCGGCTTGCCGGGCGGATGGAACGGATAGCCGAACACGACCAACGCACGCGCCTGCAGTTCGTCGGCCAGCATCGACGCGACGCGGCCGCCCATCGACTTGCCGGCCAGCACCACCGGTCCCTGCGCATGCGCCGCCACGACGTCGCGCAGCGTCGCCTGCAGCACGTCCATGCGGTCCGGCATCGAGCGGCCCGAAGCACGGTACGGAAACTCGAAGCGCACCACCGCGAAGCCGGCGGCGCCAAGGCCCTCCGCCATGCGCTGCAGGAACGGATGTGCCATGCCGGAGCCCGCACCGTGCGCGAGCACGATCGTCGCCGCGGCGTCGGCCGGGCCATCGCGCAGCACGTCGGTCATCGCCGCTCCTGCAGCAGGAACGTGAAGGTGCCGCGCGCGACCAGCCGTTCGCCCTGCTGCACGACGCTGTCGCACACAGCGACCGTGCGGCCTTTCTTCAGCGGCGTCGCGATCGCCACCAGCGGGCCATCCTGCAGCCGGCCCGGCGACAGGAACTGCATCGAGCAGCCGAGGCCGGTCATCGTGCGGTCGGGTGGCAGGTCGGGCCACAGCAGGTAGACCGCCGCGGTGTCGGCGAGTGCGGTCAGCAGGCCGCCCTGCACGATGCCTTCCTCCTGCAGCAGTTCGGGTCGCACCGGCAGGTGCACTTCGACGCGGTCGGCGCTGCGGTGGACGAGCTGCAGGCCGAGCAGGCGGTTGCACGGCACGGCATCGAAGGGGGCGTTCACGGTTGCCAGCTAACACGGCGATCCGTGCAGCGTCCAGGCGCGGCGTATGGCCATGTCGATGCTGCGCGATCGCCGCGACCGTCTCGGGCTCAACCTCCTGCTGCTGCCGCCGCTCGCGGTGGCGGCGGT
>CAMAUH010000179.1 GCA_945861365.1 Candidatus Kuenenia stuttgartensis | reverse complement strand
GCGGGGGCGGCTTCCTTCGCGTGCGGGTGCGGCACCACCAGCCCGGCGATGCGCGGCGCCTTGCCGCCGAAGTCGGTGTTCGCCTGCTTGGCCCTCGCCGCGAGGTCGGCGCCCATCTTGTCCAGCTTCGCGCGCAGCCCGTCGTTCTCGGCGCGCAGCTTGGTGATCACCTGGGCCTGCTCGTCCTTGTGCGCGTCGGTGCCGCGCTTGGCCTTGGCCATGTCCTCGGCGACCGCAGCGCGCAGCTTCTCGACTTCCTTGCGTTCGGCGACCAGCTTCGCCATCGCGTCCTGGCCTTGTTCGTTCTTCGCCTGCGCCTCGCGAACGCGCGCCAGCAGCTTCTCGCGTTCGCGGGCCAGGTCCTCGCGCTGCTTCTCCAGTTCGGCCCGGAGTCGCTGGGTCTCGGCGCTTGCCACGGTCACGGCTTGCTTGGCCTCCTGCGTGCGCGCGGTTTCGGCCTGCGTGCGCTGCCGCGTCTCCTCGACCTTCGCGACCATGTCGGCCCGCGTCTTCTCGATCTCGGCCTGCTGCCGCCGGGTCGCTTCCTCGAGCCGCGCCTTCGCGGTCTCCTGCGCCTTCTTCGTGTCGGCTTCCAACCGCGCGCGCTCGGCTTCGAGCCGCTGCTTGTTGTTGGCGAGCTGTTCCTCCATCGCCTTCTTCTGCTTCGCCATCTCGTCGGCTTGGGCCGCCTGGGCCTTCTTCGCCGCTTCGAGCTGGTCGCGCAGGGTCGCGACGTCCTGGTCGTTCTTCGCCTGCCGCTCCGCCAGCAGCTTCTCCTGCTGCGCAACGAGCTCGTTCAGCTTGGCGAACTCCTTCTCGCGGTCCGCCGCGACCTTGTCGGCCTCCTGCTTCTGCTGCGTCTGCCCCTGCTGCAGGGACTTCATGTATTCGTCCATCTTGGCAAGGCGCTGCTCGAGGCGGGTCACGCTGTTCTGCAGCGCGCGCTTGTCGTCCTGGGCGCGGCAGCCGCTGAGGGTGCCTAGCACCAGCAGGAACGAGGCGAACACGAGGCTTCTGTTCATCGGGGGGTCTCCGCTAAGGTCGTTGGGACGAGGCGCACCAAACTAGCGTCCTCATCGGCATTTTGGAAAACTCCTGACAATGCGTGTGCATAGATTTCTGGCGGCAGCGTGGCTCAGCGTCCACGGTCCCCACGATCCCAAGCGCTTGTTGGTGGCGGCCCTCGAAGCGCGCTTTGCCGGCATCGCCGCATCGCCGACGCCGCGGCCCATCGACTGGGAAGGCGTGCGCGACGCGGCGGCCGATCTGCCGGTCGAGTTCTCGGCGGTGCGTGCCCACAACCCGCTCGCCGAACACTCGGCGACGGCCGCGTTCGCCGCCATGAAGGATGGCGAGCGCAACGTCGCGCTGGCGGCGATCAAGCAGGCGGTGGTGACTGCCCGCCAGCTCGGGGTGCCGATGGTCGTGGTGGATCCGGGCGTTGTGCCCGTCATGGGCGATATCGAGGCAGAGGATCTCGGCGACCCGCAGTACGACTGGACGGCCCCGCGTACCCAGGCGCTTCTGGCGCGGCGCAAGGTTGGCCGCAACGGCGCCGTCGATCGCGTCTGCCGCGAACTGTTCGCGTTGGTGCGGGCGTTCCCCGACATCACGTTCTGCCTGACCCAGGGCCGCAGCCTGCGTGCCGTCGCCGACGTCACCGCTCTACGGGATGTGTTCGAGGATCTCTCGCACCACAACATCGGGTATTGGCACGACGCCGCGCTGTGTGCCCGGCGTGAGCAGGTGCTGGGCGAGCCGCAGGGCGAGTGGCTGGAAGCGTTCGGCAGCCGGTGCCGCGGCCTCTGCCTCGGCGATGCCAGCCCGGATGGCCTCTACCTGCCCCCGGGGGCGGGGACCGTCGACTACAAGCTGTTGGCGTCCTACCTACCGCGTCTCGGGGCGCAGTTGCCGGGGGTCGTCGAGCTCGACAGCTCGATCGCACCGGGGGAATTGCCATCCATCCGGGCCTGTCTCGACAAGCACGGCCTATGAGTGCAAGGGCGCCTTGCTTCGGCCTCTGCACCCAGAGAACCGATGCAGTGCGTATGGTTGCCGTTCCCACGGCACTGCCGCCTTGCACGACATGAACCCAACCTCCGCCAGCTTGCCGCCGCAACGCGAGAACTGCGTCAAGCACGCGCACCAGTTGCGCGATCTCCTGCGGAGCCGGAAGCGCCTGCTGGTCCTGACGCACAACAACCCGGACCCGGATTCGCTCGGCGGCGCCTTGGGGCTGCAGGAGTTCGCGCGGAAGGCGGCGGGGATCGACAGCCGCTTCGCGATCACCGGCAAGGTGCTGCGGGCCGAGAACCAGGCGATGGTGCGCGAACTGGGCATCCAGATGGATCGGCTCGACGCCACGCAGGTGCAGGACTTCGACTGCTTCGCGATGGTCGACACCCAGCCCGGCTTCGGCCACACGTTCCTGCCGCCGGGCATCACCATCGACATCGTGCTGGACCATCACGTCTGCGCCGATGCCAAGCTCGGCCCGGCCGACGTGCCGTTCTTCGATGTCCGGCCCGACGCCGGCGCGACCAGTTCGATCATGGCGGGGCACCTCGCCGACGCCGGAGTGGTGCCGAGCACCGCGACCGCGACGGCGCTGGCCTACGGCATCCGCACCGACACCGCCGACCTGTCGCGCAACGTCAGCCCGCTGGATCTGCGCGCGTTCGAATACCTGTCGCCGCACATCGATCGCCAGAAGCTCGCGGCGATCACCAACCCGCGGTTGCCGGTCGGCTACTTCAAGGCCCTGATGGGGGCGCTGTCCAAGGTGCGCATCTACGACGGCCTGACGCTGTGCTCGCTGGGGCACGCGACCAGTGCCGAGATGGTGGCGGAGGTCGCCGACCTGCTGTTGCGCATGGAAGGCACGCGGGCCGTGTTCTGCGGCGGCCTCGTCGGCAGGACCTACTACGTGTCCGTGCGCACCGAGATCGGCATGGATGCCTGGACCCTGATCCGCGCCGGCATCGATGGCGAACAGGGTTCCTGTGGCGGCCACGGCTCGGTGGCCGGTGGCTCGGTGAAGCTCGAGGAAGCGGATTCCCGCGCCCTGCGGCGGCTGGAACGGCGCCTCGAGCGCAACGTGCTGCGCGGCATGGGCATCGCCGGTGCCAACGCGACCACGCTCGGCGACCAGGAAGATTGATCGCCGCCGCCGCGGCGCATCGCGGCGCGGGGCAGTCCTGGGTCGCGGTGGTGCCGTATGCTTGCCCGGCCCGTGATCCGCTTGCCCTCGCCATCTCTCGTCCTTGCCGCCGCCTGTTCCCTCGGCGCGGTCGCTGCCGCCCAGTCCGGTGCCGAACCGGCGTCGGCATCGACCGCGGTGCCGCGCCCGGCCGCGGCGGCGTGTGCCGTGCCGTTGCAGTTCGTGCCGAATCGCGGCCAGTGGGACGCTGCGGTGCGCTTCGCGGCGGTCGGCAACACGGCGGGTTGGTTGCACGACGACGGTTTCACGCTGCGCTACGAACGGTGGTCGGCGCCCGCTGCCAGCGCGGCCCCGCGGCAGCAGTCCGGTTGCGTCGTGCGCACGCACTTCCTCGCCGCCACGCCGCCGTCCTTCGCGCCGATGGACGAGTTGCCGACGCACCACCACTTCCTGCGCGGCCGTGATGCGAGCCGTTGGCGCCGCGATGTGCCGGCGTTCGGGCGCCTCGCGATGCGTTCCGTGTATCCCGGCATCGACGTGTTGTTCCGGCCGCTCGGCAGCGGTGCCGTCGGCGCGTTCGAGTACGACCTGCTGCTGGCGCCGGGGGCCGACCTGCAGCGCTTCGTGGCGCGTTGCGACGGCATCGAGTCGCTGTCCATCGATCGCGATGGAGCCTTGTGCGCGCGGCTCGCGACGCCCGATGGGCCGGCCGAACTGCGCCAGCAGGCGCCGATCGCCTGGCAGGACACGCCGACCGGCCGCCGGCCGCTGCGCGTCGCGTTCCGCCTCGTCGATGCGACCAGCTACGGCTTCGTCGCCGCCGACCTCGATCCGGCGCTGCCGGCCGTCGTCGATCCGGGCGTCGTGTGGGGCACGTTGCTTGGCGGTGGCGCCACCGACAGCGTGCGCGCGCTGCGTTGGGTGCGCGGGGAAGCAGTGTGGGCCGCGGGTTGGAGCGGCTCGACCGACTTCCCGACCACGCCGGGCGCCTTCCGCACCACCGGCGGCGCCGATGCCTTCGTCGCGCGGTTGCGCGAGAACGGCGCCGAACTGCTCGATGCGACCTACCTGGGGGGCACGGACAGCGACGAGATCCGCGGCCTCGACCTCGGCCCCGGCAACACGGTGACGGTGGTCGGGTTCACGCACTCGGTGGACTTCCCGTCCACGCCGGGGGCGCTGTCGTCGACCTACTCGGGCTCGAGTCCGTTCCTCGACATCGGCGATGCCTTCGTCGCGCGGCTCGATGCCACCTGCAGCACGCTGCTGGCGTCCACGTATCTGGGCGGCCTCTACGACGACATCGCCGAAGCGGTCGACGTCGACGCGCAGGGCAATGCCACCGTCGTCGGCTGGACCAGCTCACCCAACTTTCCGGTGACGCCCGGGTGCTTCCAGCCGTCGCTCGGCGGCATCCCCGGCATCCAGAGCGATGGCTTCATCGCCAAGGTCGCGGCGAATGCGCAGAGCCTGCTGTGGTCGACGCATCTCGGTGGTGGTACCGCCGAGCAGCTGCTGGCGGTCGATCGCGACCCGACGACCGGCGATGTGCTCGTCGCCGGTTGGTCGCTCGGCGCGAACTTCCCGACCACGCCGGGTGCCTATCGCCCATCCAGCATCGGCGGCCTGGACGGCGTGATCACGCGGCTGACCGGCAACGGCAGCGGCCTGTCGTTCTCGACCTTCGTCGGCGGCCTCGGTGGCGACGTGATGCAGGCGGTGCGTGTCGATCCGAGCGATGCCAGCATCTGGGTCGGCGGCTTCAGCGATTCCTCCGACTTCCCGACCACTGCAGGCGCACCGCAATCGGCGCCGGGTGGCCAGAGTGATGCCGTGCTGCTGCGGTTCTCGGCGAACGGGTCGACGTTGGCGTTCGCGACGCTGCTGGGTGGCGTCGGCGCGGAGAAGCTGCGCGGCCTCGACCTCAGTCCGGTCGGCGTCGTCGTGGTCGGCGAGGCCGGCGCTGGCTTCCCGGTCACACCAGGCGCTCCGCAGACCGGCTTTGCCGGCGGCAACCTCGACGGCTTCGTCAGCCTGTTCACCGACCGCGGTGCGACGTTGGCGTGGTCGAGCTACCTCGGCGGCGCCGACCAGGATTCGTTCAGCTGCGTGCAGCTCGATGCGGGTGGGCTCGCCGTCGTCGGCGGCTGGACGTTCTCGGCCGATGTGCCGATCGGCACCGGTGGCTACCAGACCGTGCGGCGGGGCGCCGAGGACGGCGTCGTCATGCAGTTCGATGTCGTGAACGGCCTTGCCCGCGGGCTCGAGGTGACGAACGGCGGCAGTGCGGCACCGGTGTTCGGCGATTCGGGCCCGAAGGACCTGCTGGTCGCGACGCTGCGCAACGTCAGCGAACGCCAGCTCGCCGTGGATGCGGTGCGGGTCCTGGTCGCCGGGACCGGCGATGCCGCCGCTCGCGTCACGGCGCTGCGCGTGCTGCGCAGCGATCCGGCGCAGCCCGGGCTGCCGGCCGTGCAGATCGCCGGTCCGCTGGCGATCGCCGGCGACGATCGCGAACTCGACATCGCGCTGGCTGACTGCATCCTCGTGCCGGGTGCTGTGGCGACGCTGACCGTCGTCGCCGAAGTCACCGGTGTCGCCGGCGCGCCGATCGAAGTGGCGGCGGCGATCGTCGATGCTTCGGCTTGGAGCCTGCGCGCGTTCGGCGCCGGCGCCGGGCCGGCCGTGGCGGTCGAAGGCAGTGGCCGCGTCGAAGGTGCGCTCCACGTGCTCGGCGCGTTGTCGGGTGACGCGGATGGCGACCGCGCCCTGACCGTCGTCGACGTGCGCCGGCTCGTCGTGCGCGTCGGCGACAGCGATGCCGCGATCGACTGTGATGGCCTCGCCCCGCTGACGCCGGCCGACGCGTCGGCCGTGCGCGAGGCCGTGCTGGGTCGCGTCACGGTGTTCGCCGTGCCGCCGCAGTGGCAGCGCGGCACCTGGCAGACGTTGCGCTTGCTGGCGCCGAACCCGCGCGCCATGGCGGCCACGCTCGGCGGCATCCCGCTGCGCGTCGGGCGCACGACGCCGCGCGAACTGACCCTGCAGGCGACGGCCGCGCATGCCGCGGGCGCCCAGCCGCTCGTCGTCACGCTGGATGGGCGCGTGGTGTTCACCGCCACGGTGGAAGTGCAGTGAAGCGGGTGCTGCTGCTCGGCGGACTCGATCCCTCGGGCGGTGCCGGCATCACGCTCGACGCGACGGTGGTGGCGTTGCACGGCCTGCGGCCCTTGCCGGTCGCGGTGGTGGCGACGGTGCAGAACCGGCGCGGCTTCCAGTCGTTCGCGCCGGTGCCCGCATGGCGGCAGGCCCTCGCGGCGGTGCTCGACGACGGACCGGTGCACGCGATCAAGGTCGGTCTGCTCGGCGATGGTGCGCTCGCCTGCGAAGTGGCCGACGCGTTGCAGCCGCTGCGCGCCAGCGTGCCATTCGTCGTCGACCCCGTGCTGTCGGCCACCACGGGCGGGTTCGCGCCGCGCGAGCCGCTGCTGGCTGCCTACCGCGAACGGCTGGCGCCCTTGGCGAGCCTGTTGACGCCGAACGGGCCCGAACTCGCCGCGCTGTTCGATGGCGACGTGCAGCGGGCCCTGCGCAGCGGTGCCGGTGCCGTGCTGCACAAGGGCGGCCATCACGACGGACCGTTCGCCGACGACGTGCTGTGCACCGCCGCCGGCGCCACCAGCTTCCGTCGCGAACGGTTGCCGGTCGGGCCGGTGCGCGGCACCGGCTGTGCCCTCGCGGCCGCGATCGCGGCGCGGTTGGCGCTCGGTGAGAACCTGGCGCTGGCGTGCCGCGGCGCCGGCGAGTGGTTGGCGGCGATGCTGCGCACGCTCGGCCCCGCCGCCGCGGACGGGGTGCCGCGCACGCTGCCGTTGGCGACGGCACTCTGCGGCTGATCAGCCGTCGTTCGCGCCCGCGAACATCGCCGTCAGCAGCGCGCCGTAGCGTTTGGCGACCACGTGCCGTCGCACCTTCAGCGTCTGCGTCAGCAGGCCGTTCTCGGGCGTCATCGGTTCCGCGAGCACGCGCAGCGTCACCACGCGGTCGCACGGGCGGCAGCCGTTGCTGCGCACCAGCAGCCGATCGAGCTCGGCGCGCAGCAGCGTCAGCACGGCCTTGCCGCGCAGTTCGCCATCGTGCGCGTTCCACTGGTCGCGCGGCACCTTCTGCTCCAGCGCGTCGAACGACGGCACCAGCAAAGCACCGAGGCCCTTCTGGTCCTGACCGACGCAGACCGCCTGCTCGATGAACGGCGAGGTCTTGATGATCGTCTCGACCGGCTCCGGTTCGACGTTCTCGCCGCCCGCCAGCACGATGGTGTCCTTGGCGCGGCCGGTGATCCACACGTTGCCTTGCGCGTCGACGTGGCCGAGGTCGCCGCTGTTGAACCAACCGTCGACCAGCACCTCGGCGGTGCGGCGCGGGTTCTCGTAGTAGCCGCGCATCACCTGCGGGCCGTGGATCCACAGCACTCCGGTCTGGCCGACCGCGCACGTCGCACCGTTGGTGTCGCGCGCTTCGATGCGCGTGCCGGGCAGCGGCGGCCCGATGTGGCAGGGTTCTTTCTGGCGCGGCAGGCGGATCGAAGCGACCGGGCTCGTCTCGGTGAGCCCGTAGCCGTTGCGCAGCGGCAGGCCGACGCCGAGCAGCGTCTCGTCGACGTGGCGCGGCAGCGAGCCGCCGCCGCTGACGCACAGCCGCAGCTTGCCGCCGAGTGTCGCGCGCACTTTGCGCAGCACGGGCCGTTCGAGTGCCTTGTGCAGCAGCCGTTCGAAGATGCCCGCCTTGCCGCTGCCGACGGCGCGGGAACAGCGCAGCGCCGCGCGCAGCAGCGTGCCGCGCAGGCCGGTCAGCTTCAGCGACTGGCCGACCATGCCGTCGTGCAGCATCTCCCAGATGCGCGGCACCGCGGCGAACACCGTCGGCTGCACGCCGGCGAGGTCTTCCTTGATGCGGCGGCGGTCGGTGTAGACCAGCTGCGCGCCGGTCGCGAGCGCCAGGTAGTCCATGATGCGCTCGTACATGTGCCACGCCGGCAGCATCGACAGG
>CAMAUH010000178.1 GCA_945861365.1 Candidatus Kuenenia stuttgartensis | reverse complement strand
TGGCGGCGCCGATGCTGCTGACGCTGCAGCGCGCGACCGGCGGTTCGCGGCCCTCCGATCCGCTGAACGACCACGACTCGAAGTGGGTGTTCCTCGACAAGTCGCACGGCGTCAGCGGGCACGCGACGGTCGGCGCGATCACGTTCCTGACGATGGCGAAGCAGACCGATTCGCCGGTGCTGGACGCGCTGTTCTACGCGGCGTCGGCGATGCCGGCGCTGGCGCGCGTGCAGGGCGATCGCCACTACGCCTCGCAGGCGCTGATGGGCTGGTTGCTCGGCTACCTGGCGACCGAGGCCGTCGATGACAACGAGGCGGCGATGCGGCAGCGGCGCTCGACGACGTGGATGCCGGTAATGGACGGCACCACGGTCGGGTTCGCGGTCGTGCACCGCTTCTGAGCCCTGGCGGGTGGCGGGTGGGCCGACAGGCGCAGGCAACTGCCGCGGCCGCGGACTACGCTGCGTGGATGTTCGTCCGCGCCGCTGTCGCCTCGTTGTTCGCCGCCATCGCCCTGGCCCAGGATCCGCCTGCCGACCCGTTCGGCCACAGCCGCCACGGCGCCGAGTTCGACGAAGGGCCGCGCCAGGCCGCTTACGTCATGCAAGGGCTCAGCGAGCAGGTGCACTTCCCGGTCACCGGGCTCGGTGCGCCAGCGCAGCGCTTCTTCGACCAGGCCCTCTGCCAGCAGCACGGCTTCTGGTACTTCGAGGCCGAACGCAGCTTCCGCCAGGTGGCGCAGCTGCAGCCCGAGTGTGCGATGGCGTACTGGGGCATGGCGCTCGCCAACGTCGAGAACTGGCAGCGCGCCGCCGGCTTCGCGGCGCAGGCCGTGCAGCGGGCTGCGAACCTGCCCGAGCGCGAGAAGCTGTACGTCGACTCGATCGCCGCGCTGTACCAGATCGACGATGCGCTGCGCCAAGAGCTGCAGTCGGGCGACGCCGAACGCGTCAAGAAGGCCAAGGAGGCGATCGTCGGCAAGAAGGAACGCAACGAGAAGAAGCTGTGGCGCGACTACGTGCGCGGCCTCGAAGCGGTGGTGTTCGCGTGTCCGGACGACATCGAGGCGAAGGCCTTGCTGGCGATCCAGAACTGGCGCAACCAGGACCACGGCATCGACATCAGCAGCCACGGCGCGGTGAATGCGCTGCTCGACCAGGTGTTCGCCAAGGCCCCGCGCCATCCGGCGCACCACTACCGCGTGCACCTGTGGGACGGCGAGAAGGCCGAGCGCGCGCTGAAGTCGGCGGCAGCACTCGGTGACAGCGCGCCCGGCATCGCGCACCAATGGCACATGGCCGGCCACATCTACGCCAAGCTCGACCGCCATGCGGAATCGGCGTGGCAGCAGGAGGCCAGCGGCCGCACCGACCACGCGCACATGCAGCGCGACCGCGTGATGCCGTTCCTGATCCACAACTACGGCCACAACCAGGAATGGTTGGCGCGCAGCCTGTCGCACATCGGCCACGCGCGCGAAGCGCTGGCGATCGCCAAGAACCTCGCCGAGCTGCCGCGGCACCCGAAGTGGAACAAGGTCGACACCGGCGACGACATCGCCGGCTACGCGCGCGCGCGGCTGGTGTCGGTGTGCGAGGAGCACGAGCTGTGGCAGGAAGCGGTCGCCTTGTGCGAGCAGGGTTGGCTCGAGAAGTCGGAGTCGGTGAAGGGTGAGATCCAGCGCCTTTGCCTGCTCGGCCGCGCGCGCTTCCGGCTCGGCCAGATCGATGCCGGCAAGCAGGTGCTCGCCGACGTCGAAGGGCTGCTGGCGCGCGTGCGCATCGAACGCGCAGCGGCGATCGACAAGGCCGAGGTGGAAGCGTTCGCGAAGAAGGAGACGACGGCGAAGTCGCTCGAAGCGATCGCCGAAGCCGGCCGCGAACCGACCGCGACGGTGCGTTCGGTGCTGGACCTGCAGCGCGAGCTGCGCGGCGAGCAGAAGCTGGCGGCGGGCGACGCGAAGGGAGCTCTGGCCGAGTTCGAAGCGGTCGCCGACTTCCCGAAGACGCTGCTGGCGGATGCGCAGGTCGCGGCGGGGGAGGTCGACAAGGCGATCGAGCTGCTCGGCAAGGAAGTGAAGGAGCGGCCCGGGCGCGCGTCGACGCTTGGGCGGTTGGTGATCGCCTGCGGCGCCTCCGACAAGCCCGAGCACAAGGAGAAGGGGCGCACGATGATGATGGACTTCGTCAAACTGGTCGGCGCGCACTCCGACGATCTGGCCGCTTCCCCGCTGCTGAAGCGCGTCGGCATCGGCGTCGATTCCCGGCCGCCGGCGCAGCCGCGCGTGCTGCACGACACCGCCGCGTTCGGCGCCGACTTCGGCCCGCGCCCGCCGCTCGCGTCGCTGGGCCCGGTGGCCTGGAGCCCGGTCCAGCACGTCGGCTTTGACCTGCTCGGCGTCGGCAGCCACGCGATGGCGCTGCCGCCGCAGCCCGGCAAGCCGACGCTGGTCGTCTTCTACCTGGGTTTTGGTTGCCTGCACTGCGTCGAGCAGCTGCACGCGCTGCGGCAGCAGTACCTCGGCTTCCAGCATGCCGGCATCGACGTGTTCGCGATCGGCGACGACCCGATCGACAAGGCAAAGGCGGCGGTGAACGACCTGCCGGCCGACAAGCGCTTCCCGTTCCCGCTGTTCGTCGATCCGGACCACGCTGCGTTCCAGGCGTGGCGCTGCTGGGACGACTTCGAGCAGCTGCCGCTGCACGGCACGTTCCTGCTCGATGCGCAGGGTCGCGTGCGCTGGGCCGACGTGTCGTTCGAACCGTTCACGCAGATGGATTGGCTGCTGACCGAGAGCAAGCGGTTGCTCGCGCTGCCGGTCGCGGCTGTGCCGGCGCGCTGATGCGGGGCTGAGGTCCGCCGCAAATCGCTCCGGAAGCGTCGTTGCCGCCGGCGTGTCAGCGTGGCATCCTTCGCGCCCTCTCCCCGCTCCCGCAGCCATTTGGAGGCAGGTTTGGTTGTCGTCCCGCGCAAGCAGCGATCGAAAGACAAGATCATCACCGACCGCAAGAGCCTCGCCGCGATCCTCGCGGGGCTGCGGGCCAGCGGCAAAGTCATCGTGCTGACGAACGGCGTGTTCGATCTGCTGCACGTTGGCCATACCCGCTGCCTCGAGGACGCGCGTTCGCGCGGCGACCTGCTGGTCGTCGCCGTGAACAGCGACAAGTCCGCGGAAGCCTTGAAGGGCAAGGGCCAGCCGGTGGTGCCGGAGGTCGAGCGCCTGGAAGTGCTCGCCGGCTTGTCGTTCGTCGACTACGTGACCACCTTCGAGGAACCGACCGCCGACGCGCTGCTGCAGCAGCTGCTGCCGACGCTGTACGCGAAGGGCAGCGACTACTCGCTGAAGACCCTGCCGGAGAAGGACACGCTGAAGTCGCTGGACATCAAGGCCGTGTTCGTCGGTGACAAGAAGGCGCACTCGACGACGAAGCTGATCCAGAAGATCCAGAAGCTGAAGAAGAAGTGACCGCGTAGCGGTGCTGGCAGCGGCGCGACCGTGCCCGCATCAAGGCTGCCGCCGGGCACTTCCGATCGCTCCGGACGATGGCCACTGCCACGTCCTCGAACCAGCTCGCGACCTACACGGCGGTGCCGTTGGTCGGGCTCGTCAGCAAGGACGTGGTGCCGTTCCCGCTGTTCCTGCGCACGGCGGACAACACCTGGGTGCTGTACCACCCCGCGGCAGCACCGCTCGACGAGTCGCATCTCGGCCGCTTGCAGGCCGAAGGCACCGTGCAGCTGTACGTGCGCGATGGCGACCGCGGCATGTACTTCGCGCGCGTCGAGTCGTCGCTGGACCGGGTGCTGCTCGAACGCAACATGCCGTTGGAACGGCGCGCCGACGTGCTGCACGGCGTCGCGCTGGCGATGGCCGAGGATCTGCTGGCCGCAGCGCCGGACCGCGGCGGCCTGCAGCGCGCCACCCGCGTGATGCTGGCGACCAGCGGCCTGTTGGTGCGCGATGCGCAGGGCTTCCAGGCGATCCGGCGCGTGCTGGCCTCGAGCAAGGGCCTCGCCGCGCACAGCCTGACCGTCAGCTTCCTGACCATGGGCCTCGCCCGCATCGTGCTCGGCGGCGATGCCAGCACGCTGATGCAGGCGGGCCTCGCCGGGCTGCTGCACGACGTCGGCAAGGTCGGCTACGAAGAACTCGACCACGATCCGGAGCACGGCCAGCGCGGCGCCGAATTGCTGCGGGGCCTCGCGCTGCCGCCGATGGTGCTCGACGCGGTGCGCTCGCACCACGAGCGCTGGGATGGCACCGGCTACCCGCAGGGGTTGATGGGCGCACAGATCCCCGACATCGCGCGCGTGGTCGGCCTGGTCGACACGTTCGACAAGGTCTACTCGGGCCAGCAGCCGCGCGTCGGCGTGTTCGATGCGCTGCGCATCCTGGCGCAGGCCTACCGCGGCTGCTTCGACGAGAAGCTGGCGCTCGGGCTCGTGAAGCTGTTCCGCTGAACGTTCACTCGGCGATGCCGAACGCGCGCCAGTACGCATCGGCGCCTTCGCTGCGCAGCCGCGCCGGGTCGCCGTAGCCGAACAGGCACGCGATCGTGCGCAGCCCGGCAGCCTTGGCGGCGCGCAGGTCCTGCACGCCGTCGCCGACCATCGTGGCGCCGGCGGCGGTGCCGCTCAGCTGGCTCAGCGCGTGCCGCAGCGGCGCCGGATCGGGCTTCTTCAGCGGCACGGTGTCGCCGCCGACGATGGCGCCGAACAGGTCGCCGAGCCCGAGGTGGCGCACGATCGGCACCGCGAACCGTTCCGGCTTGTTGGTCACCACCGCCAGCGCGTGGCCGCGCGTGCGCAGCGTCTGCAGATGCTCGCGCACGCCCGGGAACAGGCGCGCGTGCACGACGCACTGCGCGGTGTGGTGGTCGCAGTAGGCGGCGAACGCGGCGTCCAGCGCAGGTTGCTGCGCCGCACCCGCCGGCAGCACCTCGGCGAGGGCCTTGGCCAGCAGCGTGCGGGCGCCGTCGCCGACGAAGCCGCGCACGGTCGCGAGGTCCAGCGGCGGCAGCCGGTGTTGCGCCCGGACGTGGTTGGTGCTGGCGGCGATGTCCGGCAGCGTGTCGGCGAGCGTGCCGTCGAGGTCGAACAAATAAGGCGGCAGGGGCATCGGGCGGCGACGGTATGCTGCGCCGCCTCCCGATGCTCGCACGCTGTCTGCCGCTGTTCCTGCTCCTGTTCACCAGCTGCATGCACGTGCGCGATTGGCGTGAGCTGCGCACCGAGCCGATGCCGATCGGCCAGTGCTACGAAGGCCTCGACTACATCGCCGCCGCGGTCGGCTTCGTGTCGGACGCCAGCGTCAGCGATCGCGGCGAGGGCATCTGGCAGTCGCGCTGGCGCGGCCGCGTGCTGGACGACCCCAAGCGCCACCCGGCGCGCTTCCGCCTGGTCGCCGAGATCGAGCTCGACCGCGGTTCGCCGACCACCGGCTGGCCGATCCGCTTCGTCGTCGAGCAGCAGTGGATCGAGGACCTGCGCAAGTCGCTGAACCCGAAGGAGGACGACTGGTCCTGGAAGGGGCAGGACAAGGAAGCCGAGGCGATCCTCGGCGAACGGCTGCTGCGGCGCCTCGCGCCGAAGGCGGTCGAGATCCCGGAACGCAAGATCTGAGAGCCCTGACGTCGCCATGCCAGCGAACGTTTGCCTGGGCAGCCGCCGTGCTCTTGGCTTCGCCGCGGCGTTGCGTCGATTGCCGTCTCCCGGGGGCGCGCTGCCGCCGACCGCCACCGCCGCTGCCCTCTGATCCGCCCGCATGGCCGAACTGTCGGTACTGATCGTCAACTACAACACCTGGCGCGAGTGCGCCGGTGCGATCGCGTCGTTGCGGCAGCACGGGCCGACGCGGCCCGACGGTTCGCCGATGCCGTTCGAGTGCATCGTCGTCGACAACCTGTCGCCGCAGCGCGACCCGGCTTCGATCGCCGCGGTCGAGCACGAACTGCGCCTGCTCGCCGAGCAGCAGCGCGATCCGCAGGCCGGGCGGCTGATCCTGCACACCGACAACAGCGGCTACAGCAAGGGCATGAACCTCGCGTACGGGCACGCGCGCGGCCGCTGGATCCTGGTCAGCAATCCGGACCTGCTGTTCGGGCCGGGCCTGCTGCCGAAGCTGCAGCGCCACCTCGAGAGCGATCCGCAGGCCGGCATCGTCGTGCCGAAGGGTTTCTGGGATGCCGGGTTCGAAGGCCATCTGCCGCCGAATGCGCTGCCGACGCTGGTCGATGCCTGGCTGCAGGCGCTCAGTGAGTACTCGAACGCGCTGGGGCGCTGGTACTCGCGGCGGCTGACGAAGACGTGGCTGAACGTGTGGGAGGCGACGCGGCCGCTGGCGCTGCCGATGATGTCGGGCTGCCTGTTCCTGATCGATCGCGCGTTCTTCGAGCGCATCGGCAAGTTCGACGAGCGCTACCCGCTGTACTACGAGGACGCCGACCTGTCGGTGGCGATCCGCAAGGCCGGGCGCACGATCACGCAGGTGCCTGACGCGCAGCTCGTGCACTTCGTCAATCGCTCGGGCATGAGCGATCTCGAGACGATGTGGGCGCGGCACCACACGAGCCGCAGCGCCTACTACGCGAAGTGGTACGGCCGCTTCGGCACCTGGACGCTGCGTTGGACCAAGGCGCTGGTCGCCAGCAAGTGGCTGAAGCGGTTCCGCGGCTTCGTGCCGACCGAGCCGTTCATCGACCTCGGCCAGAGCGCGGAACGGCCGCTGCTGCGCCTGCCGCGCCACTGCGAGCGCTTCGTCGTGCTGACCTCGCTCGATCCGCGCTTCTTCCTCGCCGCCGGCACCTACGGCAGCGGCGACCACTGGACGCCAACCGACGGCGCGTTCGCGATGTTCGTCAACGCGACGTTCTTCTTCGCCGTCTACGATCTGACCGGTGGCCGCTTCGAGCGGCTCGGCACCTGGCGTTACCACAGCCTGTGGCATCTCGGCCACCGGTTGCCCGGAGCGACGCCGTGAGCACGGTCGAGTTGTCGGTCGTCGTGCTCAGCTGGAACACGAAGGACCTGACGCTGGCCTGCCTGCGCGCGCTGTTCGCCGAGACGCCGGCGCACGCGCGCGAGGTCATCGTCGTCGACAACGGCAGCGCGGATGGCAGCGCCGACGCGATCGCCGCGGCGTTCCCGCAGGTGCGGCTGCTGCGCAACCCGGACAACCGGCTGTACGCCGCCGGCAACAACCAGGGCGCTGCACTCGCGAAGGGCGAGTTCGTCTGCACGCTGAACAGCGACACCGAGGTGCGGGCGGGTGCGCTCGATCGGTTGGTCGACTTCCTGCGTGCGCATCCCGACTACGGCATCGCGGCACCTCGCCTCAGCGATCCGGACGGCAGCGTGCAGCACGCCTGCCAGCGGTTCCCGACGCTCGGTACGGCCCTGTGCTTCGATTCGTTCTGGAGCACGTTCTGGCCCGGCTCGCGCAGCGTCGCGCGCTACCTGATGCGCGACTTCGACCACGTGCACAGCTGCGACGTCGACCAGCCGCCCGGCGCCTGCTGGGTGCTGCGCACGGCGGAATGGCGGCAGCTCGGCGGCTTCGATGAAGTGCTGTCGCTGTTCTACAACGACGTCGACCTGTGCCTGCGGCTCCGCCGCGCTGGGCGCAGGATCCGCTACGTCGCCGAGGCCGAGGTCATGCACCATCGCGGCGCGTCGACGAAGAACTTCGCGCGCATGCTGGTGCTGTGGCACAAGAACCGCAGCGCCTACTACGGCAAGCACTGGGGCCTGCTGGGCCGGCTGTGGATCCGCGGTTGCGTGCGGCTGCGCATCTGGGAGGAGTGGTGGAAGATCGGGCGCCGCAATCGCCACGATCCGGGCCGCAAGAAGGCCGAACGCGACCATCTGGCCAACGCGGTGAAGGAGCTGCGCGCCTCGTGAAGGTCTGCATGCTGACCGCGAACCATCCGCCCGAGGCGCATGGTGGCACCGAGCAGGTGGTCGTGGCGCTGACCCGTGAGCTGCGCGCGCACGGCGTCGACGTGTTCGTGATCTCGGGCAGCGACATGCCGCACGCCGGCGTCGACGTCGTCCACGAGCAGCACGCCGGCGTCACCGTGCATCGCGTGCCGAAGCTGCCCGACGAGTGGGATCGCCAGGGCTTCGTGCGGCCGCGCATCCTCGCGCTGGTCCGCGACCTGCTGCAGCGTGAACGGGCCGACCTGCTGCACATCCAGTCGAGTGCGTCGCTGGGG
>CAMAUH010000177.1 GCA_945861365.1 Candidatus Kuenenia stuttgartensis | reverse complement strand
GTCGACAGATGCAGGCCGGGCTGGATGTTGGCGACGGCGCGGTAGTCGAAGACCCCTTCCCGGCCGCTGCGGTCGCGCAGCAGCGTGCGGCCTTCGTCGCGCCCCTTGGCCAGGAACGCGGCCCATGCCGGCCGCCACTGTTCGCGCGTGCCTCGCGCCAGCAGGTCGGTGACATGGCGCTGCCGGAACTCCGCCGGGTCGTAGCCGAAGGCCGCACAGGCCGCGGGATTGGCATCGACGTAGCCGCCGGCGTCGTCGGCGAGCAGCATGGGGTCGAGCGCCGATTCGAACACGGCGCGGAAGCGGCTCATCAGCGCCGCATTGTGCGGCGGCTGCTTTGGACCGGCTTGCCACGACAGGATGCCGATCGCCGCCTGCTGCGCGCGCTGCGGCAGCAAGCGCAGGCTGGCTTCCCGCTCCAGGGCGCCATCCTGACGCCAGGTCCAGTTGGCAGCGCGTGCCTCGCGCACCGCGGCATGCACGGCAGCGCGCGACGGCTCGTCCATGCGCAGGTTCGCGGTCAGCGTGGCCAGCGTCGCGCCCGGCGTGACATGGGCTTCGATGCGCGCTGCGCGGTTGGCCAGTTGGATGGTCGGTGCTTCGCTGCCCACCGCGACCAGCACCACGGGCGACTCGATCGCTTCGAGTGCATCCGCGGCGATCCCGTCGTCCATCGGGTCCTGTTGCGATTCGAGCATGGGCAGATGGTGCGACGTTACCGCCGAGGCATCGCCCGCAGAGGTTCTGAGGCTCGTCGAATGGTGCTGCGTGGCGGAGTTGACGATCGCGTTTGCATCACGTCGTGCAACACGGTGCCCAGAATCTCATTGCCGTGCGGGGGGAAGAGCTGTGGCATGCGCGTAGCCATCTCCCGCATGCAATCCGCAATCGCCGCCTCGTCTCCTTCGCGTGTCGCCATCGCCACGCGTTCTGGTCAGCACGCCTTGATTGCCAATGCCGATATCGGGCGCGGTGAGATGGTGGTCGCGGTGACCGGCGTCGAAGTCGCGATGCCAACGCGCTACACGCTGCAGGTCGGTGCGCGCCTGCACGTCGAGGCTCAGCAGGATGGGGATGGCCCGGATGGTTACCCCGTCTGGCGCTTCATGAACCATGGCTGTGAGCCGAACGTCGTGCTGCGCGGCCGCACCTTCGTGGCGATGCGCTTCGTGCCCGCCGGTGAGGAGCTGACCTTCGACTACGACTCGACCGAGTGGGACATGGCTTCGCCGTTCCGGTGCCACTGCAGCAGCCCGTTCTGCCGCGGCACCATCCGTGGCTACCGGCACCTGAGCGTCGTCGCGCGCCAGCAGCTGAAGCAAGTCGCGCCGCATCTGCTCGGTCTCGCCTGATCCCGGCATGCTGCTGACGGAGTTGTTCGCCAACGCTGTCGCGCAGCACGGCGCACGGCCTGCGATCGACGTGCCCCCCGGCAACGGGCGGCCGCAGCGTCAGCAGGTGACCTATTCCGAGCTGGCGGCGATGGCGGGCAGCGTCGCCGCGGCGCTCGAGCGGGCGGTCACGCAGGAAGCGCTGGTGCTGGTGCTGCTGCCCCGCGACACGCCGTGGCTGCAGGCGGCCCAGCTCGGCGTGCTGCAGGCCGGCGGCGCACACGTGTGCGTCGATCCGTCGTTCCCCGATGCGCACCTGCGGCACGTCGCCCGCGATGGCCGCGTCGTCGCGGTGGTCACCGATGCGGCCGGCGCGGCGCGTCTCGCGGCGCCGGACTTGCCGACCATCGTGCTGCCGCATGCGTTCGCGAACGCGGCGCGGTCCGCGGCCTGGGCGAGCCCGGCGTGGTTGCGGCCCGATTCGCTGGCCTATGCGATCTACACGTCGGGCACCACCGGCGCGCCGAAGGCCGTGCTGCTCGAACACGCGGGCGCCTGCAACCTGATCGAACAGGGCATCGCGCGCTTCGGCATCGGTCCGGGCGATCGCATCGCGCAGGGCAGCTCGCCGGCCTACGACAGTTCGATCGAGGAGACGTGGCTGGCGCTGGCGAGCGGTGCGACCGTCGTCGTGCTCGACGACGAGACCGTGCGTTCCGGCCCCGACCTCGCCGCCTGGCTGCGGCGCGAAGCGGTGACGGTGTTCTGCCCGCCGCCGACGCTGCTGCGCGCGATGGATGTGCGTTCGCCGCGCGCCGAGCTGCCGGCGCTGCGGCTGTGCTACGTCGGCGGCGAAGCGCTGCCGGTCGACCTCGCCGAACTGTGGGGGCGCGAACTGTGGCTCGAGAACGGCTACGGCCCGACCGAGTGCACGGTGACCGTGGTGCGCGGCCGCGTGCGGCCGAACGCGCCGGTGACGATCGGCGCCCCGGTGCCGCCGCATCGCGCGCTCGTGCTTGACGAACGGCTGCAGCCGGTCGCCGATGGCGAAGCCGGTGAGCTGTGCCTGCACGGGCCTGGCCTCGCGCGCGGCTATCTCGGCCAGCCCGAACTGACCGAGCAGCGCTTCCCGACCTTGCCCGGCATCGGCCGCGTCTACCGCACCGGCGACCTCGTGGTGTGCCAGCCCGACGGCGAGCTGCTTTGCCTCGGCCGCATCGACGCGCAGGTGAAGATCCGCGGCCACCGGCTCGAACTCGAAGCGGTCGAAGCGGTGCTGGCGCGCTGCCCCGGTGTGCGCGAGGTCGCGTGCTGCGTGCAGGGTGAGGAACCGCAGCGCTTGCTGGCGGCGCACATCGTGCCGACCGATGCGCAGTCGCCGCCCGCGGCGGCCGAGCTGGCTGCGGCGGTGCGGCGCGAACTGCCCGAGTACGCGGTGCCGACGCGGTTCGGCTTCTGCCGCGAGTTGCCGCGCAGCGTCGGCGGCAAGGTCGATCGCAAGCGATTGCCCGTGCTGCCCGGTGCGAACGTGGCGGCGCCGGCCGGCGAACGCGTCGTGCGCGCCGGCGATCCGGTCGTCACCGAGTTGATCGCTGACATCGCGGCGGTGCTCGGCATCGACGCGGCGTCGATCGGCGACGACAGCGACTTCTTCGCGCTCGGCGGCGATTCGCTGCGCGCGGCGATCCTGGTGTCGCGGCTGCGGGGGCGCGGCGCCGACGCGATGGCGGTGCGCGACGTCTACGTCGCGCGCACGCCGGCGGCGCTGGCGGCACTGCTGCGCCGCACGCCGGTGGCCGCCGCGACGGCTGCCGGGCCGGGTTCGCCGCCGCTCGCTGCGTCGGGGCCGGCGCGCGTGTTGTGGGCCTGCTGCGTGCAGATGGTGTTCCTCGTCGCGTTGCTGCTGGCGCTGTCGAGCCTCGCCTACGTGATCGGCTTCGCCGTCGTGCCGACGCTGCTGCATTCGTTCACGCTGACCGAACTGCTGCTGGTGGCGCCGTGGCTCGCTGCACTCGGTTTCGCGGGCTGGACGCTGGCCGCGGTGTGGATCGTCGTGGTCGCCAAGGAAGTGCTGATCGGTCGTTATGTGCCGATGCACGTGCCGGCGTGGAGTTCGTTCCACGTGCGGCATTGGATCGTCCTGCGGTTGGTGCGGCTGGTGCCGTGGTCGCTGCTCGAAGGCACCGAAGCGAAGAACATCGTGCTGCGCGCGCTCGGCGCTCGCATCGGTCGGCGCGTGCACATCCATCGCGGCGTCGACGTGCTGTCCGGCGGTTGGGACCTGCTCGAACTCGGCGACGAGGTCACGCTCGCGCGCGAAGTGCGGCTCGGCCTGGTCGAGCTCGACGCCGGCGAACTCGTGTTCGACCGCGTGCGCATCGACGCGGGGGCTTCGCTGGCGACCCGGGCGCAGGTCGGCCCTGGCGTGCACGTCGGCGCCGGCGCGATCGTGCAGGCGTTGGCGTGCGTGCGCGGCGGCACCGCGGTGCCAGCCGGCGAGGTCTGGGACCACGTGCCGGCCGTGCGCGTCGGCACGGCGCCAGCCCCCGCACCGCTCGACTTCGCGGGGCAGGAACTGGATTCGTGGCGCTACTCGGTGGTGATGCTGCTGGCGCGCCTCGTGTGGGCGCCGCTGCTGGCGCTGCCGCTGACGGCGGTGGTGTGGCTGACGGCGAACACGCTCGACGCCGATGGCCCGCTGCTGGTGGCGTGGTTGTGCGGCCAGGGCCCGTCGTCGCGGCCCGAGTGGTGCCAGGTCGCGGTGCTGTTCGCGGTGATGTCGGTGCCGCTGTCGCTGCTGCTGCAGGCGCTGTTCCTGCGCACCTCGCCCATCGTGCCGCTCGGCACGCATGCGCGCTGGTCGTGGCTGCACCTGCGCCTGCAGCTGCGCACCGAGATGGTCGAATCGGCGGGCCTGTGGCTGTCGGGCACGCTGTTCTGGCCGATGTGGCTGCGCCTCGCCGGCATGCGCATCGGCCGCGATTGCGAGGTCAGCACGATCCTCGACGTGTTGCCGGAGCACGTGCACATCGGCGGCGGTTCGTTCCTCGCCGATGGCGTCTACCTCGGTGTGCCGTGGCAGCACCAGGGCCGCGTCACCGTCGCGACCACCTCGTTCGGCGAGCGCACGTTCGTCGGCAACCACGTCGTCGTGCCCGCCGGCGAACGCATGCACGACGACCTGCTGCTCGGCGTCAGCACCGTCGCGAACGCCGCGACGATGCCGGCCGGCACCGCGTGGTTCGGCCTGCCCGCGTTCCAGCTGCCGCGTCGCGAAGTCATCGAGGTCGATCGCGCGATGACGCACGAGCCCGGGCCGCTGCGCATCGCCGACCGGTTGTTCTGGGAGTCGCTGCGCATGCTGCTGCCGGCGCTGCCGGTGGTGCTCGCGCTGTGGTGGTTCGACAGCGTCGCGGCCGTGCACGCGCAGGGCTGGATGCAGGGCACGTTGGTTGCGGCCGTGTGTTCGCTGGCGTGCGCTGTGGTGCTGGCGGGCGTCGTGCTCGGGCTGAAGTGGCTGCTGCTCGGCCGCGTCCGCCCCGGCCAACACGGGCTGTGGTCGTGCTGGGCGAGCCGTTGGGACTTCCACTACGTGGTCTGGCAGCGCTACGGACGCGCGCTGCTGCAGTCGCTGGAAGGCACGCTGGTGCTGCCGTGGTACCTGCGGGCGATGGGCATGCGCATCGGTTCGCGCTGCCTGCTCGGCGACGGCTTCGCGCAGGTCGTCGATCCCGACATGCTGACGATCGAGGACGGTGCCACGGTGCACGCGCTGTTCCAGGCGCACAGCTTCGAGGACCGCGTGCTGAAGATCGACCACGTGCGCATCGGCCGCCACGCGACCGTGCAGTGCGGCACCGTGGTGCTGTACGGCGCCGACATCGGCGACGACGCGCACGTGTTCGGCAACAGCGTGGTGATGAAGCGCGAAGTGCTGCTGCCCGGCCGCCGCTATGCGGGCGCGCCGGCGGCGCCGTGTGCAGCGAGCGAGGTGCCAGCCGCGCGACCACTGCCCCGCACCGAGGTGGCACCCGCGCCGGAACGGCGCCTCGCCTTCGACGTCGCGCGCGGGCTCGCGGTGCTCGGCATGGTGTTCCTGCACTTCGTCGACCACCCTGCGAGCACCGACGGCGTCGCCAGCGCGCTGCTCGGTTTCGTGGTGCACAACCTGACCGGCATCCCGGCAGCGCTGTTCGTGCTGCTGGCGGGCATCGCGTGGGGCAGCGTCGCGCGCAGCGACGCGAACGGCACGCTGCGGCTGCGGCCTTCGTACGTGTGGCGCCGCGCTGCGGCCCTGATCCCGCTCGGTGTTCTGCTGTGGGTGTTCGCGTGGCCCAACGACGTGCTGGTGCCGATGGCGCTGATGCTGCTCGCGACGGCCGGGCTGCTGCGCACGGGCAGGTTGGCGATCGCTGCGGCGCTGGGCGTGCTGTTGGCGGTGGCGCCGGTGCTGGTGACGGTCGCCGCCGACGTGGTGGCGAGCGATTGGCGCGACGACGGCACGCATGCGGCGAACCACGGCTTCGGCCTCGCGACGCTGCGCTGGTACACGTTCGACGGCACCTACCCGCTGCTGCCGTGGCTGGTGCTGCCGCTGCTCGGTGCGCTGATGGCGATCGGTGGTCGCGGCGATGCATCGCGCTGGCGCCGCTGGGCCTGGCTGGCACTGCCGCTGCCGCTGTTGGCCATCTGGGTCAACCACTTCGCGATGGCGAACGCGCACGACCTCGGTGACGTGGCGCCGCCGCTGTACATCGAATGGCAGCCGACGTCGGTGCCGTTCCTGCTGCGCAATGGCGGGTTCGCAGTGGCGCTGGTCGCACTGCTGACGTGGCGCGAGCTGCGCCGCGGTCTGTGGAGCTGGATGGAGCCGCTGGCGGCGGTGGGTCGGCTGTCGCTGACGAACTACCTGGCGCACATCCTGTTCGTCTACGCGCCGATGCGCCTGTGGTGGCCCGACGAGGACTGGTCGATCGGCGTCGGCCTGCTGGTGACGTGCGGCTACCTGGCGGTGTCGCTGCCGCTGTCGATCTGGTGGGTGCGCCGCTGCGGGCGCGGGCCGGTCGAAGGCCTGCTGGCCTTTCTCTCCGGACCGGCGCGTTGAGTGCGCGGCGCTTGCGGGCGTCGGCAGTTGGCGCGTCAATCGCGGCGATGAAGCCCGACCAGTTCCGCCGTCTCGCGCTGGCGCTGCCCGAAGTTGTCGAGGGAGCTCATCACGACCATCCGGATTTCCGCGCGCACGGTCGCGTGTTCGCGAGCCTGCATCCGGATGGCGCGCAGGCGATGGTGAAGGTGCCGTTGGACGTGCAACAGCGGCTGGTCGCGGCGGGGTTCGGCAAGCCGGCGAGCGGGGCGTGGGGGCGGGCCGGGTGCACCATGGTCGTGCTCGCGGCTGTGCAGGTGGCGGCGGTGCGCGAGGCGCTGACCGAGGCGTGGCAGTTCGCGGCGGCGAGTGCGGTGCGCAAGCCGGCGCGGAAGGCAGCGGCGAAGCGGCGCGCGCGGTGATGCGTTCAGGTGCGCGGCGTCTGCATCGGCATCGGCGTCGGGCGGCGCGGTGCGAACCACGGGAAGTCGAACGCGTACCAGACGAAGCCGCCGATCGGTCCGAGCGACAGCGTCAGCAGGAACGCCGCGATGCCGGTGTACTCGAACGGTCCGTACCACACCGTTGGGCGTGGCAGCCACACGACCAAGGTGAAGAAGGCCAGCAGGCTGACGAACGTGCCGCTGGCGATGCCGAGCCCCATGCGGAACACGAGGTCGACCCAGCCGTGACCGGTCGTGGGGCGCCGGCGGCGCGGGGGTCGCGGTTGCAGGGCCACGAGGCGCGGGCCGCGCAGTGGCAGCCAGATCGCGGCGCCGAGGCTGGTGGCCATCGCGATCGCCTTCGCCCACGGGTCCGGATGCGACAGCAGGCCAAGACTTGCGCCGAGCCCCGCGAGCAGGGCGCCGACGAAGAGGCCGGTCGTGCAGCCGGCGAGGAAGCCGATCAGTGCGCGCGCGATGCGCTCCGGCCAGCCGCTCGCGAGTGGGGGCCGCGGCATCGCTTCACTTCGCAGCGGAGGGTGTGAAGTCGGGGCGCTCGGGGTTGATGGCCTGCATCTGCGCAAGCTCTTCCTGCAGCTTGGCGATCTTCGCGTCGGCTTCCTTGATGTCCTTCTCGCGCTGCTTGATCCCCGATCGGTGGCCCGCGATCTGGTTCGCCTTGTAGCCATCCGAGTCGGGGCCGCCGAGACCTGCGATTGCCCTGTTGTGGGCTTCGATGGCTTTCCCAGCGTCGCGCTTCTTCGCTGCCTCGCTGGCCAGCTTCCTGGTGATGCTGGCTTGGGCGTTTGCCCCAACCGCCTTCTTGTCCGGGAACCACGTCTGCTTGCAGGTGTCGAGCTCGCTGCCTTTGGCGGCGATCGCCTCGAGTTGCTTCGCGACGTCCGCGAGGGATGCGCCAGCGCTCACAGCGTCGAAGCCGAGAGTCGCGAGACGGCCATCGTCGATCGCCGCGGCGTTGCCGTTGCCACGGCGTTGCTTCCAGCCATCGATCGCTTCGCGGATCGGTGTTCGCTTGACCTCGTCGCCACCACCCCACGAGGCGCGAGCCATGGCCAGCAACAGCCATGGCGCAGCGGCCTGCGGGCGCAGCACGATCATCTTGTTCAGGGCGTCCTGCACCTTGGCATTGTCTGCTTCGCGGACTGCGTTCGCGTAGTCCTCGGCCAGGCGAGCGTCGAGAAGGGAACTGATCGGTCCCGTGCCGCCGTCCCCGGTGTTGATTCGCCCTGCTTGCTGCACGAGCCAGTTCCTGACTGCGGCGCGCTCGGCGAGTTTCGGCCAGGCCTTCGTCAGTTGCAGGTGGTTGTCGAGGCGGGCCAGGTCCTCTGCCTTTGCGTTG
>CAMAUH010000176.1 GCA_945861365.1 Candidatus Kuenenia stuttgartensis | reverse complement strand
GGCGGGAAGATCGTCGTGTGCCAGCCGGGCAGCAAGGACACGGCGAAGTCGAACGAGACGATCGAGTGCACCGACAGCACCAGCGGCGTGCTGAGGGCGGCCAGGATCAGGTAGGCCTTCTCGTAGTGGATCCAGTGCTGGTTGCTGCCGTGCCAACCGAACGAGAACACGCCGTAGACGCGCGAGGCGACCGTGCGGCCCGCCTTGGCGGCGCGATCACGGAACGTCGCGAGGTCCGGCACCAGGCCCACGAACCAGAACAGCGACGAGATCGTGAAGTAGGTCGAAACGGCGAACACGTCCCAGAGCAGCGGGCTCTTGAAGTTCGGCCACATCGACATCTGGTTGGGCAGCGGGAACACCCAGTAGATGACCCAGATACGGCCGACGTGGATGGCCGGGAACATGCCGGCTGCCATGACCGCGAAGATGGTCATGGCTTCCGAGGCGCGGTTGATCGACGTGCGCCACTTCTGTCGGAACAGGAAGAGCACTGCGCTGATCAGCGTTCCGGCGTGGCCGATGCCGATCCAGAAGACGAAGTTGACGATGTCCCACGCCCAGCCGACCGGGACGCTGTTACCCCAGACACCGACGCCGGTGAAGATCAGGTAACCGACCATCGCGCCGAGGTTGGCCAACAGCGCGATCGCGGCACCGAACATCAGGTACCAACCGCGCGGGGTCTTCTGCTCGGCGACCCTGGCGATGATGTTGGTGACCGACGTGAAGTCGTTCTTGCCCTCGACGAGCGGGGCGCGAACCAGCGGGTTCTCCGGCTCGTCGACAACTGGAATGGCGGTCATCGGATCAGCCAACCTCGGTTTGGAGTTCGGGGTTCGGGTTGCGCACGCGGCCGAGGTAGGTGGTGCGCGGTTTCGTGTTCAGTTCGGACAAGAGGCCGTAGTTGAGGTCCAGGCCCTTCAACTTGGTGACCTTGGCCGTCGTTTCGAGCAGGTTGCCAAAGGTGATCGCCTGCGTCGGGCAGGCTTGCGCGCACGCCGTCGTCATGCGCACGTCCTTGTCGCCTTCGCCGACCTTCTTGCCGCCGAGCTTCGCTTCGATGCGGCTGCCGTTGATGCGCTGCACGCAGAACGTGCACTTCTCCATCACACCGCGGAAGCGCACCGTGACGTCCGGGTTGAACGCCATGCGCTTCGTGTCGGGCGCGTTGCCGATGTAGTCGAGGTAGTTGAAGCGGCGGACCTTGTATGGGCAGTTGTTGCTGCAGTACCGGGTGCCGATGCAGCGGTTGTAGACCATGTCGTTCAGCCCATCCGGACTGTGCACGGTGGCTGCGACCGGGCAAACCGATTCGCACGGCGCGTTCTCACACTGCATGCAGGGCACCGGCATGTTGTGCACCTGCGGGTCGTCCGCTGCGGTGAACTTGTCGGCGCTGCTCGAAGTGAAGTAGCGATCGGTGCGGATCCAGAACATCTCGCGGTTGCGGGAGACCTGGACCTTGCCGACCATCGGCACGTTGTTCTCGGCGACGCACGCGACCATGCACGCGCTGCAACCGGTGCAAGCGTTGAGGTCGATGACCATGCCCCACTGGTAGGGCGAGCGCTTGACCTCGGCGTCGGTGCGCGTCGGCTCGTAGCCGACCGCGCCCAACGGCTGCTTCAGGTTCTTGCTCTCGTAGCGCTCGGGCCACAGCGACTTGTTGGCGTCCTGCTCGGTGTCCTTCTCGTCGTGCAGGCGTGCGGCCTGGTCGAGCGGCGACTGCTTGGGCGCCCAGCGCGGGTCGGCTTCGTTGGTCTTGACCGAGGCCTCGCGAACGAGGGCGCGGCCGACCATCGTGCCGTGCTCTTGCGTGCAGACGAGCTGGTAGTTGCCTTGCCCGCGGCTGACCTGCGCGCCAGTGGCCAGCCACTGTGCTGCGGCGCTACGGAGCTGGTAGGCGTTGAAGCCGCGCGCGTTGCCGACCTTGTGGTGCGGCAGGTTGCGGCCCCAGCCGAGGTGCAGCGTGACGCTGTCGTCGGCGTGGCCGGGCACGATCCAGGCGGCTGCCTGCATCGTCATGCCATTGGCCGAGATGGTCAGCAGATCGCCGTTCTCGACGTTGAGGTCGCGACCGGTCTTGACGCTGACGTGGGCGGCGTTGTCCCAGCTGACCTTCGTCAAGGGCTCGGGGATCTCCTGCATCCACGAGTTGTTGGCGTAGCGACCATCGCCCATCTTGGCGCAGCCGCGCAGCACGACTTCGGTGCCGGTCGGCTTGGCGTAGCTCTGCACGCCACCAGCGAGCGCCGCCACGTTGACCGTGGCGTTCTCGGCGGCGAACGCGGTGTCCTTCACCATGCCGTCGTGCAGCGCCTGCTGCCACCAGCCGGTGAAGTCGGCAGCGCCCGACGCGGTCTGCCACTGCTCGCGCACCAGGTCGTGGCCGAACTGCGTGTTGCGTTCGGTGGCGAGGGCTTCGAAGCCGGCATCCTGGTTCAGGAACGCCAGGAACTCGAGCGGCGAGACACCGCCATGCAGCGGCGCGATCAGCGGCTGCTGCAGCGAAACGGTGCCGTCGTGCGCGCGCGCGTCACCCCACGACTCGAGCTCGTGGGCCTGCGGGAAGTGCCAGTCGCAAAGCGTGCCGGTCTCGTCTTCGTGGAGGCCGACGTGGATCGCGGTCTTCGGCTTCTTCGTCTTCAGCAGGTCGGCGAACTTCAGATCGGCCGGTGCGTCGTAGACGGGGTTGGTGCCGAGGAACACGACTGTGTTGCAGGCACCCTTCTCGATCGCCGTCGCGAGCTCCTGGATGCCGGCGACGTTGCTGGTCGCGAGCCCCTCGGGCAGCGCGGTGTAGCTGACGGTCTGGCCGACGTTGCCCAGTGCGGCGTTGATCGCGTGCACGGCCGCGTGCACGGCCGCGGGTTGGCGCGGACCGGCCACCACGACGCAGCGACCGCGAGCCGCCTGCAGGTCGCGGGCGATCACCTCGAGCCACTTCTTGCCGTCCTTCTCGAAGCTCGCCGGGTTGTGCGTGGCGAGAGCCTTCTCCAGATCGGTGCCGGCGCCGATGCCGAGGGCCTTCGCCAGTGCGAAGGCGACCGTCGGGATCTCACCACTCTTCATGCGGAAGCGGTGGTCGGCGGCCGTGCCGGTCGACGTGTAGCTGGCCTCGACCACATAGAGCCGGGACAGCTTCTTGCCCTTCACGGGCTCACGGCGCGTGTCAGCCCACTTGCGGGCGTTGCGCAGGTTGTTGCCGTCGGTGGCGAGGAAATCGCTGTCCAACGACAGCACGACGTCGGCCTTGCTGAAGTCCTGGTGCGTCGCCAGCGGCTTGCCGAACGCGAGTTGCGCGCCCGCCAGCTCGTTGTCGTGGTGCAGGGCCGACCAGGTGTGGAAGCGGGCCTTCGGCAGGCTGCCGCTCTTCATCCTGGCGATCGCTGCTTGGAGCGAAGGCGACGAGGTCGGCGCCATCAGCACGTGCAGGCCTTCGCCTTGCTTGCTGACGAGGTCCTTCGAGGCACCGTCGAGCCAGGTGTAGAACTCGCCCCAGACATCGACCTTGGCCGTTTCGCCGGCTGCGTGGCCATGGCCGCCGTGGTCATGCTCGGCATGGGCCGCGCGCGACTTGGCGTTCGCGGCGTGGCGGCTGCGTTGGGGGTCGTAGATCTGCAGCAACTCGGCCTGCAGCTGCAGGTCCGCACCACCGAGGCTGCTCGGGTGGTCGGGGTTGCCCTCGATCTTGGTCGGGCGGCCGTCGCTGCTCTTGACCAGCACGCCGATGCCGTTGCCATCGCGCGTCAGCGTGGTGGCGTAGAACTGCGGCAGACCCGGCTTGAAGCCCTCGGGCCGCTTGTTGAACGGCAGGATCTTGGTGACCGGCTTGCGGCAGCTGGTCAGACCGGCGAGCGCCACCGAAGCGGCGACCGCGCTGAGGAAGCCGCGGCGGGAGACTTCATCCGGGGCCTCGTTGATGCCCTCCGGGAACTCACGCGCCAGCGTTGCCTGGAACTCGGGAGTGTTCTCGAGTTCACCAAGGCTGCGCCAGTAGGTCGGGGTCACGTTCATGGACGACTCGGGCTTGGTCGGGACGCTGGTCATCGGTGGCACGCCGAGCAGTGGGTCGGAGGATTCAGGGCCGGCATCTGGTTGCCTTGCGCTTCGAGGCGCAGCTTGGCTGCTGCGATGCTCGCGGCGTCAGGAGCCCAATCCATCTTGGTCGGAGCGACGCCTTCCGGACGGATGTGCGGCGTCGGGTCGCGGTGGCACTCGAGGCACCAGCCCATGCTGAGCGGCTCGACCTGGCGCACGATCTCCATCTCGTCGACGCGGCCGTGGCAGCTGGCGCAGCCGACGTTCGCCCGGGTGTGCACGGCGTGGTTGAAGTACGCGTACTGCGGCAGCAGGTGCACCTTGACCCACTCGATGGGCTTGCCGTCGGCCTTGCCGTCCTTGCATGCATCGCGCAACAGCGCGAGCGGCTGGCTGTCCTTCTTGATGTGCTGGTGGCAGCCGTAGCAGGTCTGCGCGTCCGGAATGGTCGCGTGCGGACCCTCCTCCACCAGACGGTGGCAATAGCGGCAGTCCATGCCCAGTGCGCCGGCGTGCAGCTTGTGGCTGTACGGGATGGGTTGGTACGGTTGGTAGCCGACGTCAGTGTGCTTCGGGGAAAACCAGAAGCTGACGACGAAGACCACGAGGAGACCGGTGGCAGCCGCGCCGAGCGCCAGCACGGCGGGCAGCTTGTTGGTCCACTTGGGGAACAGGACGGTCAAGGTGGGTCCCCTCCGCTTTGGGGAGGTTGCGGTCGCAGGAAAAACAGCCCAGGCTCGACGTCACGTGGGGCCGCCTCGTCCGACCGCTTCCGAACAGCCGTAAACCGGTTGGCTGTCTGGAGGCGGACCGAAGAGGGCACGTTGGTCAGCCAGAAAGGGCGACCCGTGTAAAAGATCGCCGGCACGGGGTCAATTTCAGAGTTCCGAGAATCGACCTTGAAAGCCATCAAGGTTGGGTCGGAGAGCCGGTCGGTGAGCGGTCACCAACCAGTTTGCTGGCGCACGAATGCGGCGATCGCCGGCAGGGCGAGTTTCTGCGCGAGTGGGTCGGCGTGCTGGTCATCTGGAGTGACCCACAGCTGCTCCTGATCGGTGCTGCGTAGAGCTGGCAGCGCGTCGAGGAACGGGATGCCGGCAGCCTTGCAGTCCGCGGCCACCAGGTCGTGCATCTTCTGGAACGGGTAGTGGCGGCCGGGCCCGAGTCCCTGCAGGAAAGGCCACAGCACCACGAGGAACGGGATCTTCTTGTCGGCGCACCACTTACCGGCGCTCCGCAAGGCCTTCTGTGGCGTGCCCTGTGACCACATCGCATCGAAGGGGCTGTTCGCCCCCGCCATCCCGGACGCCTCGGCTTGATCCCGCGGCAGATCGAGCAGCTCCTGCACCCAGTCGCGCCGCGGATCGAGATCCAGCGCGTTGCGGCCGAACACGGCGCGAACCAGGTCGACCAGTCGGCTGCCGGTTTGTGGCACCGGGTCCTGCACGGAGAGCCCGCTGTTGGGGAAGAGGTCGTTCAGGCAGATGGTCAGGATCACCGCGTCCGGCTGGAACACGTTGAAGCGCTGCTGCAGCCCGGTCACGTATTCGTCGATGCACACCGTGCCGGAGGCGCCGCAGTTGACGGTGCGGACATCGCGATCGCCCTGGCGCAGTTCGTTCTCGAGCAGGCGGACCCAGCCGAGTTCGTCGGGAATGCCCCAGCCGAACGTGAACGAGTCGCCGATGCAGACGATGCGGCGCTGTCCTGGCGGCTTCGCGGGTTGGATCTCGTCGCGCTCACGCAGTCCGAAGGCGTTGATGTGCACGCCCACCCGTCCCTGCGCGTCCAGCCAGTTCCGCCGCAGGCGATCGTTGTCGGTGTAGCAGAGGAAGAAGTCCTGGCTCGGCGCGAACATCATCCGCGGCCGATCGCTGGCGAACACCGTGACCGGTGGCGGCACCGGGATGATCAGGCCACGTTTCACTCCTTCCACGGGTGTGACGGGCGTGCCGTCCTCGGTTGCGTAGCTGAGCTGGCCCAGCGGGCGCGGCGGTGGCACCACGAGGCGCAGCACCGTTTCGGCGAGCAGGCCGGCCATGGCAGTGGCGCCAAGGACCACCAGCAGAAGGACGCCGACGCGCCGCCGTCGGCGGGGGGACGTGGACATCGTCTCAGCCTAACTCCTCACCGGCGCCGCGGCAGTTTTCACGTGCGCGCCTTCGATCGTGGGGCACCATTCCCGGCCGCCCATGCGGCGCGGTGACCGGTTCACGGTCGCAGACCATGCCCTCCTACATCCTCGGAATCTCGGCCTTCTACCACGACTCCGCTGCCGCGCTGCTGCGCGACGGCGAGATCGTCGCCGCCGCACAGGAAGAGCGTTTCACCCGCAAGAAGCACGACGCCGGCTTCCCCGCGCGCGCCGTCGAGTTCGCGCTGCAGACCGCGGGCATCCGCATCCAGGACGTCGACTTCGTGACGTTCTATGACAAGCCGATCCTGAAGTTCCATCGCGTCATCGAGACGTTCATGGGCTTCGCGCCGATCGGACTGAAGGCGTTCAGCAAGCAGTTGCCGATCCTGCTCGGCGACAAGCTGAACATGCGCCGGCTGCTGCGGAAGAACCTCGGGATCACGCCGAAGAACCGCTTCGTCTTCCCCGAGCACCACGAGAGCCACGCGGCGTCGGCCTTCTACCCGTCGCCGTTCGAGGAAGCCGCGATCCTGACCATGGACGGCGTCGGCGAATGGGCGACGACGTCGCTCGGCGTCGGCGAAGGCAACCGCATGCGGTTGCTGAAGGAGATCCGCTTCCCCCACTCGCTCGGGCTGCTGTACTCGGCGTTCACCTACTACTGCGGCTTCAAGGTCAACAGCGGTGAGTACAAGCTGATGGGGCTCGCGCCCTACGGCGAGCCGCGCTTCGAGAAGCTGATCCGCGAGCACCTGATCGATCTGCGCGAAGACGGCAGCTACCGGCTCGACCTCGACTACTTCAACTACTGCCAGGGCCTGACGATGACGGGCCCGAAGTTCCATGCGCTGTTCGGCGCGCCGCCGCGGTCGCCGGAGTCGCAGCTGGAGCAGCGGCACATGGACCTCGCCGCGTCGATCCAGAAGGTCACCGAGGAAGTGATGCTGCGCACGGCGCGCCACGCGCACGCAGTCACCGGCAAGAAGCACCTGTGCCTCGCCGGCGGCGTCGCGCTGAACTGCGTCGGCAACGGCGTGATCCTGCGCGAGAGCCCGTTCGAGAAGATCTGGATCCAGCCGGCCGCGGGCGATGCCGGTGGTGCGCTCGGCGCCGCGCAGTTCCTGTGGCACAACCTGCTCGACAAGCCGCGCACGGTGAAGGCGAGCGACTCGCAGCGCGGTAGCCTGCTCGGCCCGCGCTACGAGTCGAAGGACATCAAGTCGTTCCTCGACGGCCAGAACGTCGTCTACGAGGAGTGCACGACCGAGGATCGCCTCGCCGATCGCGTGGCCGAGCTGATCGAGCAGGAGAACGTGATCGGTTGGGTGCAAGGGCCGATGGAGTTCGGGCCCCGCGCACTCGGTTCGCGCAGCATCATCGGTGACGCGCGCTCGCCGAAGATGCAGAGCGTGATGAACCTGAAGATCAAGTTCCGCGAGTCGTTCCGGCCGTTCGCGCCGATCGTCTTGCGCGAGCACGCGAGCGAGTACTTCGACATCAAGCCGGAGCACGACAGCCCCTACATGCTGATCGTGGCGCCGGTGCGGCAGGAGAAGCGCAAGCCGGTCGCCGCCGGCGCGACCGGCCTCGACAAGCTGAAGCAGCTGCGTTCCGTGGTGCCGGCGATCACGCACGTCGACTACTCGGCGCGTCTGCAGACCGTCGACAGCGAACGCAATCCGCGGCTCGCGTCGATGATGCGGCGCTTCCACCAGCGCACTGGCTGCCCGGTGCTGATCAACACCAGCTTCAACGTGCGCGGCGAGCCGATCGTCTGCACGCCGCAGGACGCGTTGCGCTGCTTCCTCGGCACCGAGATGGACGTGCTGGTGCTCGAGAACTTCGTCATCCGCCGCGCGGTGCAGAAGAACCTGCCGACGATCGACCGCGAGAAGTACCTCAGCGGCTTCTCGCTGGATTGACCATGATCAAGCTCAACCTCAAGCCGGACCGTCGCGTGCTCGAGCAGTTCGCGTGGATCGCGCTGTTCGCGTTCCCGTTGCTCGGCGGCTTCTTCACTCGCGGCGATGCCAGGTTCTTCCAGCTGTGGCTGTGGAAC